>CALGOD010000035.1 GCA_937957845.1 uncultured Nocardiopsis sp. | reverse complement strand
GGTCACGGCCGACAACGACGGCATGGTGGCCGACGCCGATATCTGGCAGGAGGCGCTCGAACGCAACGGTGTCGAAGTCCTCAAGCGCATCAACACCCAGTCCGCCGACACCAACTACACGCAGGCGGCGACCGAGGTCCAATCCCTGGACCCCGACGCCGTCGTCAGTTCGATGTTGGGTACTCCGTCGGCGCTCTTCGCTCGCTCGTTGCGCGAACGCGGCTTCGAGGAGCCGATCCTGGCCAACTACGGCGTCGACAGCGCCGAGCTCTTCGAAACGTCCGGAAAGGGCCTGCGCAACACGATCTTCTTCAGCCCCTTCCACTCCGAACTGACGGAGAACGAGACGGCGCAGCGATTCGTGGAGCTCTACGAGGAGGAGTACGGCTCCCGGCCCGACATGTACGGGGCCCAGGGTTACACGGCGATGTGGCTGGTGGCCGAAGCCCTCAAGGAGGCCGGCTCCGGAGAGCCTGAGGACGTGGCCGAGGCCTTGTCGAGCATCACCTCCCTGGAGACCGTGTACGGCCCGGTCAGCTACGAGGAGGGCCAGGCGCGGATGGACTCCAAGGCGACCTACCTGCGATGGACCGAGGAGGGAACCCTCGAGAGCTGGGAGGGCTGAGGGCCGGTGAGCGGAAGAAACGACGGCTCGAATGCCGCATGAGACATGGAACGGAGGAAACGGGATGGAGCTCGGCATAGCGTGCGCGTTCGAGTCCGGATCGACCGCATCTCTGTATGACGCGATTCAGGCGGGGGCGAAGGCGGCCGAAGAACTCGGCTTCTCCTCCTGGTGGGCGCTCGGTGACCGGGAGGTCGCCACGAGCACGTCGCACGACCCCACGCTGGGTCTGTACTGCGTGGCCCGCTCTTCCCAGACGATGCGCCTCGGTTTGGCGGGTGACCTTCTCTCCGTGCGAGCCGCGGCGGTGCGCGCCAAACAGCTCGCCAGCCTCGACTGGTTCTCCGGCGGGCGGGTGGAGTTGGGCCTCGACGTGGGCGAACCGCCGGAGGTCCTTGTGGAGGACGGCCCTCCCGAGAACGTGGACTCCCTTGGGATCTCCATGGACCGATTGGCGGCGATGGAGGCGTTGTGGACCCAGCGTCGCGGCCGGATCCGAAACGACACGGTCGAGTTCTCGAAGGTGATCGCCCTCCCCAAGACCGTGGGGGAGCGCACTCTCCCGGTGCACCTACGGGACGCGGCGGTCCTGCCGCAGGTGCTCGAACGCCGTGGGCGCGTCGAAGGGTGGCTCGCGTGGCGCTTGGACGAGCACGAGCTGCGTAGCGGTCTGAGGGAACTGGACGACGCTCTCGGCTCCGACGCGACCAAGGTCCGACGTACCTGGTTCGTCGACGCGGACCAGGTGGAGGCGAGTAGGGAAGTGGCCCTCGCGGCCGGTGTCCACGAGTTGGTCGCCGTCTTCGAGCACGTCCCCGGGCCCGGCGAACTGAGAAAGGTGAGCGCATGAGCACGAGCGGCGCCGGTGTCATGGGCAGTCGTGGCCGGGTCCAGATCGGGCTCGTGGATCTCTTCGACGGGAGCCGGAAGCGGAACCTGGGCTTCATGGCCGAGTTCGCCCGAACCGCGGAGAACTCGGGATTCGACGGTATCTGGATGCCGGAGCACGTCCTGTTCTTCGACGAGTACGACTCGGTCTATCCGTACCCGGAGGCACCGCTCGCGGCCGATCCGGACGTCAAGGAACAGCACAACAAGGTCGTCGACGGCAAGGCCCAGGTCGAGTCCGCCCCGGAACAGGGACTGCTCGACATGCTCCAGACCGCGACCGAGGTCTGCGCGGCCACGACGCGACTGCGTTTCGGTAGTTCGGTACTCCTTCTCCCGTTGCGCAACCCCCGTCTTCTCGCCCGCGAGGCGCTGACGGTCGCGGAGCTGACCGGCGGCAGGTTCGACCTGGGCGTGGGCCTGGGATGGTCCGCCGAGGAGTTCGCGGCCTGCGAGAGCGACTTCACCGTACGTGGAAAACGTTCTGAGCGATTGATCAACGAGCTGGCGACCGCTTGGAGCGGGGATCAGGGGGACCGGTCCCGGTCGCTCCCGACCGGGATCACCCCGCCGCGAATGCTCGTCGGTGGCCACTCCAAGGCGGCGGTACGACGCGCGGGGACCATCGCGGACGGTTGGTACCCGTGGAACCTGACCCCCGCGGAATTCGAAGAGGGCCTGGCGTCCCTGGAACGACACCTGGCCACGGCGGGGCGCACACGTGACGACGTGCACGTCATCGCCGGTTTCCGCGCCGTCGGGGAGATCGCCGATCTCTCGCACATCGTGGCTCGGTACGCAGAGCTCGGTGTCGACGGCGTCAACATCTCATTGCGGATGACCGAGGACAACTACGCGCAGGTCATGTCCGAGGTCGCGGACGCCTTGGGTCTGGCGGGATTGGATACATGATGACGACAAAGACGACCGAGGGCTTCGATACCCCCGTGGAAGAGTTCAGGGCGGAGGTACGTCAGTGGCTCTCTGAGAACGTTCCTGCCGAGAGACTCCGACCTTGGACCACCAAGGAGGGGTTCGACCAGCACCGTCGGTGGGAACGCACCCTCTTCCAGGGCGGATACGCGGCCGTCGACTGGCCGGTCGAGTACGGGGGCCGTGGCGCCGGGTTGCGGCACACGATCACCTTCGCCGAGGAGTACTACCGCGCACGCGCCCCGGAGCGCGTCAACATGGGCGGCCTCTACCTGCTCGGCCCGGTGCTCATGCAGTACGGGACCGAGGAACAACGTCGTCGGTGGATCCCCGACCTGCTCTCTTGCAGCACCATCTGGTGCCAGGGCTTCTCCGAACCCGGGGCGGGCTCGGACCTGGGGTCGCTACGCACACGAGCCGACCGTGACGGCGATCACTACGTCGTCAACGGTCAAAAGATCTGGACCTCGATGGGAGGCTTCGCCGACTGGATCTTCGCACTCGTGCGGACCGACCCGGAAGCGGCGAAAAAGCGCAAGCACGCGGGCATCAGCTTCCTGTGCATCGACTTGCGCTCCCCCGGTGTCGAGGTCCGGCCGCTCACCATGGTCGACGGCACCCAAGGTTTCGCCGAGGTGTTCTTCACCGACGTTCGGGTCCCGGTGGAGAACGTGGTCGGGGAGGTCGGCCAGGGCTGGCAGGTCGCGATGTCGACGCTGGGCTTCGAGCGAGGGGCCGTCTTCGGCGACCACGCGAAGTTCTCCAACGATGTCGCGGCGCTGGCCGGGCTGGTCCACCACCGGGGCTTCGCCGACGACACGCTCGCCCTGGACGAACTGGGCAGGGTCCTGGTCTCCACCGAGGTCTACCGAGCCAACGTCTACCGGCTGGCCGCGCTGGCCGAGGCGGGGGGCGACCTGGACCGCACCGCGAGCATCAACAAGCTCTACTGGACCGAGATGCAACACGACATCTTCGCCACCGGGCTACGCCTCATGGCGGAGGAGGGCGCCATCGTCGGCGACACGAGCGCGATCGACGAGAACGACCCTCTCACCGCGCGTGCCTGGCAGGAATGGCATCACCGTTATTGGTACTCGCGAGGGGCCATGAGTCCTTCCACCAATAAACACACATTCTGCATGCTTTGCTGCAAATTCTCTCCCCGTCTCTGATGATCCTGCTTGATAAATCACTGGAGTTCGTTGGGGAGAAGGTTCGCTTA
>CALGOD010000034.1 GCA_937957845.1 uncultured Nocardiopsis sp. | reverse complement strand
CGGCTGTCCGTGGCCGAGGTGTACGCCGCCTACGCCGGTTTCACCGGCTCCGACACCGACCTGGTCGTGCGGCACCTGCGTGTGCCGCGCACGCTCACCGGGCTGGCCGTCGGGGTGGCCCTGGGCGTGTCGGGGGTCCTGGTACAGGGGATCACCCGTAACCCCCTCGGCGATCCGGGCATCCTCGGCATCAACGCGGGCGCGGCCCTGGCCGCGGTCGTCGCGATCAGCGTGCTCGGGGTGACCGCCCTGCTGGGCTACGTCGTCTTCGCCTTCGTGGGCGCGGCGGTGGCCGCCTGCGCGGTCTACGCCGTCGGGTCGCTCGGCCCGGACGGGGCCGCGCCGGTCAAGCTCGCGCTCGCTGGCGCGGCGCTCTCGGCCCTCCTGGGTTCGGTGACCTCTGCGATCGTTCTGCGTGACCGCGCGAGCCTGGACGAGTACCGGTTCTGGATCGTGGGTTCCCTGGCCGGCACCGACGGAACGGCACTGCTCCAGGCACTGCCGTTCCTGGCGGTGGGACTGGTGTTGGCGGTGGCGTTGGCGCGCCCGTTGAACGTGGTGGCGCTCGGTGACGAGCTGGCCCGTTCTCTGGGAACCCGGCTGTGGTTGGTGCGTGGGGCCAGTGCCCTGGCCGTGGTGTTGCTGGCCGGAACGGCGACCGCCGCGGCGGGCCCGATCGGTTTCGTCGGGGTCGCCGTGCCGCACGTCGCCCGCGTCATCGTCGGCCCCGACCACCGCTGGGTGCTGGCCTGGTCGGCGGTTCTGGCGCCCCTCCTGTTACTGGTGGCCGACATGCTGGGCCGTGTGGTGGCGCGTCCGGAGGAACTGCAGGTCGGCATCGTCCCCGCTCTGGTCGGAGCGCCGCTGTTCATCCTCATCGTGCGGCGTCGGAAGGTGGCGGAGCTGTGACGGGGCGTTCGGGAGTGTTGGGGCCGGGAACCAGGGTGATCCGTCACGGCGGCCTGTCAGTGCGGGTGTACCGGCCCGCGGTGTTGCTCGGTGTTCTGTTGAGCGCCCTGGCCGGGCTGGCCGCACTGTTCTCACTGACCGTGGGCGACTTCACGATGGGCCTCGGTGAGGTGGTGGGCGCGCTCACCGGACGTGCCGGCCTGATGATGACGCACGTGGTCGTGGAGATGCGGCTGCCGCGTGCCCTCACCGCGCTGGGGGTGGGTGCCGCGCTGGCGCTCTCGGGCGCCCTGCTGCAGCGGCTGGCGCGTAACCCGCTGGTCAGCCCGGACATCATCGGTGTCAGTGCCGGTGCCACGACCGCGGCGGTGTTCGCCATCGTCGCCTTGGGTGGTACGGCGTCGACGATCGCGATCAGTGCGCTGGTCGGGGCCGTGGGCACCGCACTGGCGCTGTACTCGCTGGTCTATCGGCGCGGTGTCGACGGGTACCGTTTGGTCCTGGTGGGAATCGCGCTCACCGCGATGCTGAGCGCGATGACGTCGTACCTGCTGACCCGCACGGAGCTCACCACGGCGCAGCGCGCCATGCTCTGGCTCACCGGCAGTCTGGCCAACCGGGACTGGCCGCACGTGGTGACGATCGCGTCGGCGCTCGCCGTGCTGATGCCGATCGCGTTCCTCCTGGCCCGCCCCCTGGCCTTGCTGCAGCTAGGGGAGGACACCGCGACGGCCCTGGGCGGCCGGGTTCGGCTCTGGCGGACCGTCCTGCTGTTCACCTCGGCCGCGCTCGCGGCCATGGCCACCGCGGTGGCCGGTCCCATCGCGTTCGTCGCGTTGGTGGCCCCGCAGATCGTACGGCGGTTGCTGCGGGAGCGCGCCGCCGGGCTGGTGGCCTCCGCGGCCTGTGGCGGGTCGCTGGTGGCCGGAGCGGACCTGATCGCGCGCACCGCCTTCGGGGGGAGCGAGATACCGGTCGGGGTGGTCACCGGGATCCTGGGAGCCCCGTACCTGCTGTACCTGCTGGTACGTGGTAACAGAGCGGGACGGGGCGGGTGAGGTGCGAAAAGGGCCGGGGACCCGCCTGTTTCCGCCGGGGAGACGCAAGCTCGGTCCTCCCCAGCGGGAACGGACACCGAAGCGTCGGCTCCGGACCCGATGCGGGGTCGGGGGGGGGACGGGCCCACCCGGCCGACGGACCCGGTGCCGCCGCGGCACGTCGTGGCGCACTCGGAGGCCGAAGGAGAGGCCGCGTTGCGGCTCCCCGGCGGCCCACCGCCTGTACGACGTGTCGCCGCGAGCTGGCTCGCGGCCTTTGAGGGGCGTCCTCAGCACGAGGACGGCGTCATGGAGGACGCGCCGCTTCGACTGCCCTGGTCCACGGGAGCGGTTCTCTACCACGGCGGTGATCGGGAGGCCGGGCGCTGTCTCGTGGAGGAGACCCTGGCCCGGGCGAGGGAGGTCGGTGACCGCTGGGTGGAGGCCGCTGCCCTGATGGAGCGCGCAGGGCACCGCCTCGACGACGGGGACGTGTCCGCCGCCCGCGCCGACGCTCGTCACAGTGCCGACACCTTCCTGCGTCTGACGGATCGTTGGGGCGTGCTTCGTGCGAACGCGGTGCCGGCCCGGGCCTCGAAGATCGACCTCGACCACCTCGGTGTCATCGACCTTCTGGAAGAAGATCTGCTGGTCGCCGAGGAGTTGGGCCTGTTGACCGATGTCATCGAGACCCTGTTCCGCCTCGGTCGCCTGGCAGCCGCACGCGGCGAGCGCTCCCGTGCACGCCACTTCCACGAGCGGGCGCGCCGGGTCGCCGCCGAACGCTCCTACACCTCCGGTGTGGTGGAGGCCGACGCCTGGCTGGTTCGGGCGTAACCCGTTCCGGGGGAGAACCGGCCGGAAACCGGCGACACGCGCCTCCCTCACCGGTGAGGGCTCCGGCCGTACCTGATGGCCGTGAACGGGCGGTGGGAGCCATGGTCTCGACGCCGGTCACGGTGACGTGGGAGCGGGGGAAGGGCCCATCCCGCGGGCGGTGAGCGCCAGTCCGGCGATGAGCGCGACCTCGCCCAGGTTCCCCACCGCCAGCGGCGCGTCGGGCACGGCCGAGGCGGCGAGCATGAGCACCGCGCCCAACAGCATCCACCCGGTGCGCGCACGCACCAGCAGGGCCGTTCCGACCGCGAACAGCACCACGATGGTCACCATCGATGGGATCGGTGCGACCGACTCGGCGGCCGTATAGCGCAGCGCGTCGCCCTCACGTTCCGGTACCAGGGTGAGGCCGACGAGGTCGGCCACGACCCCGTAGACGATCAGCGCGGCTGTGAGCAGCCAGAATCCGACCTGGACCACGCGGCGGCGCGCCCAGTCCAGGCCGAGGTCCCGGGCCGCCCCGAGCGCGAAGACGATCAGGAGCGGGGTGACCAGGGCGTGCACGGCGAAGCGCGGCAGGCTCAGCGCGAGCAGCGGCCCGCCGGTTCCCAGGACGGCTCCCAGCGCCACGACCCCGTTGTCGTAGACGAGTCCGGCGGCCACGGCCGCCGCCAGCCAGATGTGGGCGGAGCGCCGGGCCAGGGCCAGCCGCACGAGCCAGAGGGTCAGGCACAGGTGCACCAGGCAGAACACGGCGAAGACGAGGGAGACCATCGGCACCCTTCCAGCGCGTCGGCCGAAGGGCGCCCCGTCGGACACCCCCGCCTTCGCAGCTGCCCCGCCCGGCACGTGGCATGCGCGGACGCCGACCGGGACTACCGGGT
>CALGOD010000033.1 GCA_937957845.1 uncultured Nocardiopsis sp. | reverse complement strand
CCGTACTGCTGCGCAAGGTGCTGCCACTGTGGCAGCTGCGTTCCCTCGTCGTACTGCACCCGCTCAGCCGACCGGTGGTGATCGCGGCGGCCGGCTCGCTGGTGTGGTTCGGGGCCCTGCCGTCGCTGTTGGGAACGGTGCTGGGCGGAGGCGTCATGACCCTGGCGCTGGCGGTGTCCGTGGGTACGGCGGGCCACATGATGACCTTGTGGTCGCTGCGGGGTCCGTTGTCCCTCGACCCGCGTCTTTGAAGTCCGCGTTTCCGATGCGTCCGGCACCGCCGTGGCGTGTGGGGCCGGGCCGTCGTCGGCCGGAGACCTCCCTCCGCCCAGGTGTGCCGTCCCCGGATTCGCCTCCTCCGCTCCGGCGATCCCCCCTTTGATCACACAGAGTTATGTAATGATGACTTCATGTCTTCGCAACCGGTTCTCCTGGTGGCTTCCAACGGGGGGCACCTCACCCAGTTGTGTTCACTACGTCCCTGGTGGCGAGGCCGGGAACGCGTCTGGGTGACCTTCCGCACCCCCGACGCCGAGTCGGCCCTCCAGCACGAACGTGTCCGGTGGGCCCATCACCCCACCACCCGTCATCTGGGCAACCTGGTGCGCAACACCTGGCTGGCCGTCCGCGTCCTGCGCGAGCGGCGTCCCAGCGCGGTCGTCACCACCGGAGCCGGGGTGGCCCTGCCGTTCTTCGTCCTCGCCTGGCTTCTGCGGATCCCCACCGTCTACATCGAGGTCTACGACCGCATCGACGCTCCCACGCTCACCGCGCGCCTGTGCCGTCCCTTCACCAGGCTGTTCCTCGCCCAGTGGGAGGAGCAGCGCGCCTTCATGCCGACCGCCATCACGGTAGGACCGCTCCTGTGACAGAACAGACCACTCGTCCCCTTCCCCTGCCCGAGGACGAAGGCCACCCCGACGTGGTGGTCAGCCTCGGCACGGACCACCACTCCTTCGATCGGCTTGTCCGCTGGATCGACGACTGCGCACGGCGCCGCCGCGACCTGCGCTTCCTCGTCCAGCACGGACACAGCACCGCGCCCACCGTGGCGACGGGGGTCCCGTTCCTGCCCGGTGAGGACCTCGGCGAGCACATGCGCCGAGCCCGGGTCGTCATCACCCACGGCGGTCCGGCCACCATCGTCCAGGCGCGCGGGGTCGGCCGTCTGCCCATCGTCGTGCCCCGCGACCCCGAACTGCACGAACACGTGGACGACCACCAGCTGATGTTCGTCCGGAGGCTGGAGGAGGCGGGCCGGGTACGCGCCTGCGCCACCCTCCACCAACTGTCCTCGCTCATCGACCGGGCGTTGTCCGCCCCCGAGGATTTCCGGGTGTCCCCCCACGACGGTCGCACCGAGCGGGCCGCGCTGCGCACCGGTGAGCTCGTCGACCTGCTCACCGGCGACGGCGACGGCACCACGGCCGTCTCCGCGCCTCACACCACCGAGACCCCCGACACCTGGCCCGAGGTGACCGTGGTGGTCCCCACTCGGGACCGACCCGAGCTGCTGCGCCGCACCCTGCGCGCGATCGCCGAACAGGACTACCCCGGTCGTGTCATCTCGATCGTGGTCTTCGACAACGACCAGCCCGACCCCTCCTTGGCCTGCTCCGAGGGGGACCGTCCCGTACGGGTGATCACCAACACCCTCACCCCCGGTCTGGCCGGAGCCCGCAACACCGGGGTGCTCGCCGCCGACACCGACCTGGTCGCCTTCTGTGACGATGACGACACCTGGCTGCCCGGCAAACTCCGCGCGCAGGTGCGGGTCATGCTCGACGAACCCGGCACGGAGGTGGTGTGCTGCGGCATCCGGGTGGTCTACGACAAGGTGGAGGCGGTCCGCACCCTGGACAGGACCAGCATCACCTTCGGCGACCTGTTGGGATCGCGGTTGACCGAGCTGCACCCCTCCACGTTCCTCATCCGGCGCCGTGCCATGGTGGGTGGTGGCGGGACGGTCAGTGAGGAGATCCCCGGCAGCTACGGCGAGGACTACGAGCTTCTGCTGCGCCTGGCCAGGCGGGGCCCCATCCGCAACGTCCCCGAGGCCGGCGTCCGGGTGCTGTGGCATCGCCGCTCGCACTTCTCCGGTCGTTGGCGGACGATCTCCACCGCTCTGCGCTGGCTCCTGGAGCGTTACCCCGAGTTCGCGCTGGTCCCCCGTGGCTACGCGCGGGTGGCCGGGCAGATCGCCTTCGCCGAGGCCGCGGCCGGGCACCGTCGTGCGGCCCTGCGTTGGGCGGACACCACGATCCGCCATCGTCCCGCCGAGGGCCGCGCCTACCTGGCCCTGGCGGTGGTGTGCGGGGTGCCGGCCGGATGGATCCTACGCGCGCTGCACCTTCGCGGCAGGGGCCTGTAACCTCGGGATGGCGCCGGGGACCCCCGGTGTCCCGTACCCAGGAAGGACGCCCGTGATCCGTGAGGCGACTCCCGACGACGTCGAAGGGGCGGCCGACACCCTGGCCGCCGCCTTCGCCGACTACCCCTTCACCCGGCACGTCATCAGCGCCGACGACCATGGGAAACGGTTGAGGGAGTTCCAACGGATCTTCCTGGCCGAGATCGGTCTTCCTCACGGGCGCGTCTGGGTGAGCGACGGCCTCGACGCCGTCGCGGTCTGGTCCGTACCCGACTCCGGCGGCGCCGACGAGAGGATGCGGGAACTGCTCCCGCGACTCGTGGAGCTCGCGGGGGACCGTGCTCCGGTCTACGCGGGTGCCGAGGCGGTCATGGCGCCCCACAGGCCGGACTCACCGGTGTGGTTCCTCGGCACCGTCGGGGTCCGAGCGGAGTCGCGGGGCCGGGGGCTGGGACGTCGGGTGATCGAGGCGGGGCTGCGCGAGGCCGACGCCCAGGGGGTCCCCGCCTTCCTGGAGACCTCCGCCGAACACAACGTCCGCCTGTACGAGTCCCTCGGCTTCCGTGTGACCGCCGAGTACGACCTGCCGGGCGACGGCCCCCACACCTGGGCCATGCTCCGTCCCGTGGGCGGCTGAGACCGTTCCCCCTCCGGTCTCCTCAGCTCTGCCGCCGGGCCTGTTCGGCCAGACGACGCACCCTGTCGGGCAGCTTCACGTACGGGTCCTTACCCGCCGTCTCGAATCCCTTGCGGGCGTGCCTGCTGGCCTCGATCCGAAAGTCGCACCCCGGGGAGACCTTGTTGTCCCACAACTTCACCGCGCGCACACGCTCGTAGCGGCGCAGCACGTCGGGGATGTCGGTGTACCATTCCGTGGTCTCCTGGGCCCCGATGTGCGTCGTGCCCATCTCGCCGATCATCACGGGCTTGTCCGGGTCGATGCCGTGTTCGGCTCCCTCCTCCTGGATCCACTCGTAGGCGGGGCGCAGTGCGTCCTCGAAGGAGTACACCTCGGTCCAGTGCGGCTGGGTGTCGCAGCCGGTCATGTTGTAGGCCTCCCAGCTGAGCCAGTCGACGTAGTCGTTACCCGGCCACAGCCCCGGCAGACGATCGAGGTTGTCCTTCCATCCGGTCACGTTCCACACCCAGATCACGTTGTCGGCGCCCTCCTCGCGATACAGGTCCACGATGTGCCGCCAGGAGCGCACGAACTCCTCGGGCGTGCCGCGCTTGCCGTAGCGCTTGTTCGCGTCGGCCTCATGGTCGAAGGTGAGGAAGTAGGGCACCTTCAGCTCGGCGATGGAGCGGGCCTGGGCCCGCAGCGACTCGTCGAACTCGCCCTGGAGGATGGACCGATAGGCGATGGCCGGATGCCCCGAGCGGGTGAAGCGGCGAGCCTCGATGTTGGTGTGCACGAACCGGCCCTCGGAGATCATCTTCCGCTCCCGTGAGCCGGGCACGTCGGCCTGATCGATGCCGCGCCAGGTGTAGACGATGTCCATACGCCGGTCGACGGCCTTCTCCAACGGCTTGATCCGGTCCTGGTAGGGGCTGGCGCCCCACCACGCCCCACAGGAGGGTTCCAGGATCTCCGAGACCGTGCA
>CALGOD010000032.1 GCA_937957845.1 uncultured Nocardiopsis sp. | reverse complement strand
AGGACAGCGAACGTAATGAACGCGTCATCTGGACCCTTGAAACCGAGATCGGTGAGATCACGGTCGTTCAAATCGCCGGCGCGATGGTCAGGCGTATCGTCCCGTATCTCGCTGCGGGGCAGAAGGTCGAGCAAGGCGAGAGGATCGGGCTCATCCGGTTCGGGTCCAGGGTCGATGTCTACCTCCCGGCCGGTATCGCCCCGGCGGTGGAGGTCGGCCAGAAGGTCCGTGCCGGAGAAACCCGTCTTGACGCCGGCTGAGGCGGGGGTGACGACCGAAGCGGTCGTCGCCACGGCCTCAGAGGACGGTGCTCCCAGACTCCGCCTGGGGGTGGCCGACTACCTGACCCTCGGCAACGCCCTGTGCGGCTTCCTGGCGGTGTGGGCGCTGGTGGCGGCCCAGACCGCGCATGCGGCGACCGGTGCGACCGGCCCGCTGCCGCGCACGGCCATGGCCACGGTCGTGGGCCTGTTACTGGTGGCCGCGGCACTGGACGTGCTCGACGGCAGGGTCGCCCGCAGGTTGGGTGGCAGCGGCATGGGCGCGGAACTGGACAACCTGGCCGACGTGATCAGCTTCGGTTTCGCCCCGGCGTTCTTCTTCGTCCTGTGGGGCATGCAGATGCAGGAGGCGGGAGGCCTGCCGGTGGCGGCCGGCGGAGCGGTGCTTCTGGCGGTCATCGTGCGGCTGGCCCGGTTCTCCCGACAGGCTCCGGGCGCGGACTACTTCACGGGACTGCCCTGCCCCTTCGGGGCCATGGCCGTGGTCACGGTGGTGTTGCTGGACCCGCCTCTGTTCGTGGGCGTGACGGCGGTGCTGCTCATCTCCTGGTTGATGGTGAGCCGGATGGAGTACCCCAAGCCACGTGGTCGCAAGGCCTACGCGGTGCTGGGCTTCCTGACGGTCGGGGTCGCCCTCATGGCCGCCTGGGGCATGGGCCTGCCCGCCGGTCAAACGCTCATCTACCTGATGAGCGTCGCCCTCCTGGGCTTCATCGTCACGATCCCGTTCTACGTTCTGGCCACCCGCCGGGACTCACAGCGCGGCTGAACCGCCGCCGACGTCGGGTGCCCCGGAGGGAGGATCCCTCCGGGGCACCCGACGGTGTTCTCTCAGGGGCTCCGCCTCGCCCCGTGCACGGCCGTCAGCCGATTCAGGGCAGGGAGTCGACCAGTTCGGCGACGCTCTTGCGGCGGCCCGTGTAGAAGGGCACCTCCTCGCGGGTGTGCAGGCGCGCCTTGGCGCCACGCAGGTGACGCATCAGGTCCACGATGCGGTGCAGTTCGTCGGCCTCGAAGGCGAGCATCCACTCGTAGTCGTTGAGTCCGAAGGAGGACACGGTGTTGGCGCGCACGTCCGGGTAGGGAGCGGCCATGCGACCGTGCTCGGCGAGCATCTCGCGGCGCTCCTCGTCAGGCAGCAGGTACCACTCGTAGGAACGCACGAACGGATACACGCACACGTATTCCCGGGGCTCCTCCCCCGCCAGGAAGGCGGGTACGTGGCCACGGTTGAACTCGGCGGGGCGGTGCAGCCCCACGACCGACCACACCGGGGTGCTGAGCCGGCCGATCCTGGTGCGGCGGAAGGACGTGTACACGTCCTGGACCCGGTCGGGGGAGTCCCCCACCCACCAGAACATGATGTCGGCGTCGGCGCGCAGTCCCTGGACGTCGTAGCCGCCACGGGTGATCACACCCTGCTCAGCGGCCTTGTCCAGGAGTGTGGTCAGCTCGTCGGCCGCGGCCGCACGGTCGATCCCGTCCAGGCTCCCGACCTTGAAGACCGACCACATGGGGTAGCGGATGAGCGCGTTGAGGTCGGTACCGTCCTGACCGGTGGCCTCGTTCTGCTGGTCCGTCACGGATTGACTCCTTGTTGGTTCGTTCCGGCGTCGTCGCCACCGGATGTGGAGGTATTCGTCCTGAGGGTGCCGACCAGGCGCGCGACCTCCTGGTCCGCGTCGGCGATGCAGGCGGGAATGCCCACGCCGCCGTAGACCGCGCCGCACACCCCCAGGCCCGGGACACGGGCGACGTCCGAGCGCACGCGCTCGACGAGGCCGGCGTGTCCGACGGTGTACTGCGGCAGCCCGCCGGTCCAACGGGTGACCCGGGTCTGCACGGGTGTCCCGGACATGCCGGTGACCGTGCCCAGGTCGCGCAGGGCGACGCGGGTGAGCTCCTCGTCGGAGCGTTCGAGGACCCTGTCCTCTCCGAACCTACCGATGGAGCAGCGCAACACCACCAGTTCGTCGCCGGGGTTGGCCCGGGCCAGCTCCTCGGCGAGCCAGGGCCACTTGTTACTGGAGAAGGTGGCGGCCTTGATGGTGAGCCCCTCCCCCGCGGGGACCAGGAAGCCGCTTCCGACGAGCGGCTCGGGGAAGGCGGAGGCGGGGAGGGCCATGGTCACCAGGGCCATGTCGGCGTACTCGACACCGTTCAGTTCGCGTGAGGCCTCGGGGGCGTGTTCGGCGAGCAGCCGGGAGGCCTCCGAGGCGGGGCAGGCCAGCAGGACGGCGTCGCAGGGGATACGCTCGTCGTCGTCCAGGTGGACCCTCCACCCCTCGGGAAGGCGTTGCAGGCCACGGACCCGACGGCCCAGCCGCAGGCTGGAGGAGTGACGCTCGGCGAGCTCACCGACGAGTCCGGCCACACCTCCGCGCAGGGAGGCGAAGACCGGTCCGGGCTTGGTGGGCGCCTCCCCCCTGCCCCGAAGACTGGCGCGTACGGCGAGCAGCAGGGAGCGGTCGCGGCGGGCCATGGGCGCGATCTGCGGCAGTGTGGAGTCGAGGGAGAGCCGGTCGGCCCGGCCCGCGTAGACACCGCCGAGAAGCGGTTCCACGAGGCGGTCGACGACCTCGTGTCCCATACGGGAGCCCACGTAGGCGGCGACGGAGACGTCCCCGTGCACGCGGGTACGCGGCAGCACCACGTCCAGCCCCGCGCGCAGGGTGCCGGCCCGGGAGAGCACACCGCTGCGAGCGAGAGCGCGCAGGTCGCCGGGCACGCCCATGAGCTGGCCCTTGGGCAGGGAGCGCAGACGCCCACGACTGTAGACCGCGGCGCCTCCGGGGCCCGGGTGGACCACACGGTCCTCCAGACCCAACTCACGGAACAGGTCGACCGCCTCGGGCCGCCGGGCCAACACCGCCTCGGCTCCCGCGTCGACGTCGACCCCCGCCACCCGGGAGGCGCGCAACTTGCCTCCGGGAACGTCGGCGGTCTCCACCACTGTGGCGGTGAACCCCCTGCCGACAAGGCGGTGAGCGGCGGTCAGTCCGGAGACCCCGCCTCCGACCACGACG
>CALGOD010000031.1 GCA_937957845.1 uncultured Nocardiopsis sp. | reverse complement strand
GATCTTCGAGGCCAAGTCGGTGCCGCCGCAGACCACCCGGGCCCGGCTGCGCGGAGAGTTCATCCGGCGGGCCCAGGAGCAGCGCCGCGACTTCACGGTGGACTGGGTCCACCTGAAGCTCAACGACCAGGCACAGCGCACCGTGCTGTGCAAGGACCCCTTCAAGTCGGTGGACGAGCGGGTGGAGAAACTCATCGCCGGAATGTGACTTTCGGACCTTGGCATCGGGCCCCGCCCGGCGGTGACGGACCGTCCGCGGCGGGGCCGTCCGGTTCGTAACGTTCCTGGGGGTGGTTACGGTCTTTCTTTTCGGTAGTGTGACCCTGTCCTGAGCCGGAGATCAGAGGTTGTGACCCATGCACCGACGTGCTGCCGCCCTCGCGGTGCCGCTGACCGCCATCGCCCTGGCGATATCCAGCTGCGCGAACATTCCTGAGGAGTGGCGTACCCCCGCCTTCATGCGTATGGGGGAGGAGCAGCTCGACTCGCGGATCCCCACCGTCACCGGTCCGGTCGGTGAGGAACCCGAGATCACCTTCCCCGACACCGAGCCCCCCGAGGAGGAGATCTCGGGCATCGTCAGCAAGGGGTCGGGCGAGGACGAGCTGGTACGCGCCGACGACCTGCTGATCGCCAACGTCATCCAGTACCAGTGGACCGGCCCTGGCGAGGGAGAGCCCGTGGAGGGCCAGTCCAGCTACGAGACCGGCGCCCCCGACCTGGTGCGCATGGAGCAGATGCCCGAGCAGATCGGTGACGTGCTGGTCAACCAGCCCATCGGAAGCCGGGCCGTGTACGTCTTCCCGCCGATGACGGAGGAGGAGCGGGAGCAGGCGGAGCTGGCCGGCCAACCCGCCCAGGAGGGCGCCAGCGTTCTGGTCATCGACCTGATGGAACGCTACAACAAGGGCGCGGTCGTACCCGGGGAGCAGACCGACGACGGGGGCGAGGGCCTGCCCAAGGTCACCCAGGAGGGTCACTCCGAACCCGTCATCGAGATCCCCGACACCGATCCCCCCGAGGAGCTGGAGGTCGTCCCGCTCATCGAGGGCGGGGGAGCCGAGGTGGAGGAGGGCCAACAGGTCATCGTCCAGTACACGGGAGTGCGGTGGGAGGCCGACGACAACGGCGGCCACGAGTCGTTCGACTCGACGTGGAGCCGCGGTGGCGACCCGTTCGACACCACGATCGGTGCCGGAGCCGTCATCCAGGGCTGGGACGAGGGCATGGTCGGCCAGAAGGTCGGGAGCCGTCTGATGCTGGTTGTCCCCGGCGACATGGCCTACGGGGAGAGCGAGGAGGAGGCCGGAGGAGCCCCCGCCGGCACGCTGGTCTTCGTCGTCGACATCCTCGGCGCCTACGACAACCCGCCGCCCCCCGAGCCCGAGGAGA
>CALGOD010000030.1 GCA_937957845.1 uncultured Nocardiopsis sp. | reverse complement strand
ACGGGCGTGCCGCCCTTCTCCCGCACGATCTCGGGCACGGCCTGGGAGGTGATGAGGTTGTGGATGACCGTGGCGCCCGGCTCCCTCTCCAGTTCCTGCGCGGCGACGAGGGCCGTGATGGCCGAGGGCGGCACCGCGTCGCCGTTCTCGTCCACGACGAAGCAGCGGTCGGCGTCGCCGTCGAAGGCCAGGCCGATGTCGGCGCCGGTCTGACGGATCTTCTCCTGGAGGTCGACCAGGTTGGCGGGGTCCAGGGGGTTGGCGGGGTGGTTGGGGAAGGTGCCGTCCAACTCGAAGTAGAGAGGGACGATCTCCAACGGCAGACCCTTGCCGAGGACGGCGGGGACGGTGTGGCCTCCCATTCCGTTACCCGCGTCCACCACGACCTTGAGCGGTCGGATGCCGGACAGGTCGACCAGCTCGCGCAGGTAGGAGGCGTACCCGGGCAGGAGGTCGCGTTCGGTGACGGTCCCGGGGGGACCGTCGTGGGCGAGTACGTCCTTGCCCGCCAGGGCCTCCTCCGCCAGACGACGGATGTCGTCCAGTCCGCTCTCACCGCTGATGGGAGAGGCTCCGGCACGGCACATCTTGATGCCGTTGTACTCGGCCGGGTTGTGGCTGGCGGTGAACACCGCCCCGGGCATGTCCAGATGTCCCGAGCCGTAGTAGAGCAGGTCGGTCGAACCGAGGCCGGCGAACACCACGTCCAGGCCCTGTCCGGTGACCCCCTCACTGAAGGCGGTGGCCAGTTCCGGCGAGGATGGTCGCATGTCGTGTGCGACGACGACGGTCTCCCCGCCGACCACACGGGCGAACGCCGCTCCGATCGCCCGTGCGATGTCCGCGTCGAGGGTGTCGGGGATCACACCGCGTACGTCATACGCCTTGAAGATGCTTGCGAGGTCAGCCACGTCTTCTCCGGCCAGATCGGTTCTGCTCCGCGTTCGGTCCCGCGCGGCGGGGCCGCGCGCGGTACAAAACTAGCAAGCCGTTCCCGCCGGGACCCATCCGCATCACGGAGGCGTCAACCGCCGGGGTTGCGGGGCGGCTCACCGCGGGCGGGGTCGGACCTGACCACGCGCAGATGGCCACGGCGCAGCGTCTCGGTGGACTCGGTCTCGGAGGGGTTCCTGCGCGCAGGCGGACGAGCCGCCTCACGTACCGCGTCCGCGAGAGCCTCCAGGTCGTCGCTGCCGGGGCCACCGCCCACCGTCTCGACCGGAAGCCGCACGACCTCCCAGCCTCGCGGGGCGGTCAACCGGTCGGCGTGCATGGCGCAAAGGTCGTAGCAGTGCGGTTCCACGTAGGCGGCGAGAGGACCGAGGACGGCCGTCGAGTCTGCGTAGACGTACGTGAGCGTGAAGACGGCAGGCTGCCTGCAGGCGGTACGGGAGCAGCGTCGAACAGGGCTCACAGCGTTCGACTGTATGCCTTTACTGAGGGACACGCCAGCATCGTTCCATGAGCTGGTCCGTTTCCGCCTCTTCGAGGCCTCCGCGCGCCGGTCCCGGAACGTCCGTCCCGGCGAGGTCCGCGAAGGGGGCGCCGACCCCTCGGACGGTGGGGCTACGACTCAGGCGCGTGATGGCTTAGTCTCGAAGGGTGCGACGAGTGCGCCTTTCCAGTGGCCAACCAGACCGAGTACGGCGCCGGGACCGCCGGGGACGCGGTATCCGCGGTCCTCTCGTGCCGTCTGACCTGCCGGTTTTCCGCAGCCGGGCGCAGGCTTTCGACGATCTTGTGCTGGACGCCGTCGAACGCCTGGAACGCCTGTGGGCACGTGAACTGGCCAATGTCGACTTCCTCGTGGAGGACGTTCCCCCCGTCCCCCTTCGCGGACCGTCGACCGAGTCGATCCCGTTCTCCCGACTGGAGCTCGACCCCTCGGGTCGGGCACGCATCGTGGTGTACCGACGTCCGGTGGAGATCCGGACGAAGGATCCCGAGGAGATGGCCCTTCTCGTTCACGAGACGGTCGTGGAGGAGGTCGCCAACCTGCTCGGGGTGGAACCGGAGTCGGTGGACCCCGAGAGCTGAGCGACCCCGCCGTCAGGGGACGACCCCCACCATGCTGTCGCGCACCACGGGGAGCGCGATCCGCACCGGGGCGGGCCGCACCGGTAGCACGCTCAGCGCCTCTCCTTCGCGCAGCACGCGCGCGACGTGCACCGGAGCAGATCCCTCCAGCAGTTCCAGTCGGACCGTGTAACCGCCCTGGGCGTCGATGCCCGAGGGCGCCTGCCACCCCTCCTCCCCCGCCCCGAAGACCCTCGTGGTCCCGGCGGCGACCTCCAGGCGCACGGCGTCCCCCTGGGTGCCGTCGACACCGATCGGGGTGGCCATCAACGTGACGTCCGCCCCGACCGCGCCCAGGAGCACTTCGGTGTCGGCCCCCGCGGGGACGTCGGGCAGGACCGCGGTGGTGTCCAGCGGAAAGCCCAGGGGAGGCACGGCGGACGTGTAGGCGGTCTCCACCACCTCACCCCCGTCGTCGACCGCCTCCACGGCCACGCCCGCGACCACGGGCGCGTCGGACTCCACCACGACGGTCCCCACCTCGCCGCCCAGAACGCTCTCCAGCGTGAGCCAGGCCGACGCGGCCGGGGGGACGTTGAGCACGGTCGGGTCCTCCGCGGTCCCCGCCCCTCGACCGCCCTCCTCCTGCGCGGACTCCTCCGTCTCCTCCCCGCCCTCCGGTGCGGAGGAGACGGTGTGGACACGCACCTCCACCGGATCGTCACCGGGCGCGGTCACGAGCAGGCGGCGACGGCCGTCTCCCCCGGGGACGCCGGGGATCACGTGTTCCTTCGCGGGTGCGGCCGTGGGGGGCACCCAGTCATCGGAGCCGGAAGCGTGCTCGGCGAGCAGGGAGGCGGCGACCCGCCCCGTACTGGTGCGCACGTGCACGCCGACCGCACTGGTGCTCTGGGCCAGTTCGGTCAGCTCCAGCGAGGTCGACTCACCGGCGAGCAGGGAGATGCCTC
>CALGOD010000029.1 GCA_937957845.1 uncultured Nocardiopsis sp. | reverse complement strand
TGTCGGCGGTCTCCAGTGCGACGTCGGTGCCCGCGGCGCCCATCGCCACCCCGAACGCCATCCAGGTGGACCTGGAGGTGGCTCCGGCCGACCTGAGCTGGGTCTCCAGTACCTACACGCTGGTGGTCGCGGTCGGTGTGCTCTCGGGAGGCATCCTGGGTGAGCGCTTCGGGCTGCGCCGTGTCTTCCTGGTCGGGGTCGCGCTGCTGGTGCTCGGATCGCTGGTGGTCTTCACCTCCGGCACCTTCGCCCAGGTGCTCCTGGGTCGAGGGATCAGCGGGCTCGGCGGTGCGTTGATCCTGCCGACCTCGCTGGCCATCATCGTGGCCGCCTTCGCGGACGAGAAGCGCCGCGCGGTCATGATCGCGATCTGGGCGACCGCGTCCGGAGTCGGCCTGGCGGTCGGCCCCCTCGCGGGAGGCCTCCTGGTGATCCTCGGAGGATGGCACTCCGCCTACCTGATCAACGCCGTGCTGGCATTCGTGACGGCCGGGGTCACCCTGTACGCCGTCCCCGAGACCCGGATGCCCCAACGCTCACTGGACCTTCCTGGTCAGGTCCTGGTCGTGGTGGGTCTGTCCTGCCTGATCTATGGAATCGCGGCGGGTGGTCGTGCGGGGTACGGATCCTCGATCGTGATCGCGGCCCTGGTGGTGGCCGCCGTCGTGCTCACCGTGTTCGTCGTGGTGGAGGCACGTAGCCGCGAACCCATGCTGGACGTGCGCATGATGCGTTCCTCCGGTTACACCACGACGCTCGTCATCTCCGCGGTGAGCCTCTTCTGCTTCGTGGGCGTCATGTTCATGGAGGTGCTCTTCCTCCAGCGGGTCCAGGAGCTGGACTCCCTGGACTCCGGAGTGGTGCTGCTCGCGGCCATGAGCAGCTTCGTCGTCGGGACCGCGGTCTCGGGCGGGCTGTCCACGAAGGTGGACGGAGCACGACTGCTGCTCGTCGGCACACTGATGGTGGGGGTGGCCGCGGTCATCCTCGCCCAGCAGCGGCCCGACAGCACGGGTTGGCTGATCCCCACCGGACTCGCCCTGCTCGGCCTGGGCTCGGGATTCGTGGTGGCGCCCTCCACCTCCGCCGCGATCAACATCGTGGGGAAGGAGCAGGAACCGGCCGCCACCGCCGCGGTGACGGCGTTCCGCCAGGTCGGTTCGGTCCTGGGGGCCGCGATCGCCGGTTCGGTGCTCACCCTGCGCTTCATCGGGGACCTCCCCGGACGGCTGGCCGAAGCCGGCGTGCCTCCGGAGGAGGCCGAGGGGATCGTGAAGGTCGCACGGGAAGGCGGGCAGAGCGGGGACGCGGTCTCGCCGGAGGTCGCCGAAGCGATCGGCATCGCGTTCAGCAACGGGGTGCAGGCAGGGATGTGGCTCATCGCAGGAGTGGCCTTCAGCGGTTCCCTGCTGATCGTCCTGTTCCTGCTTCGGGGAGCGAAGAGGCCGGTGGGAGCCTCGCGCGGCTGATTCGAACGGCGCGCCGGGACGGGGGCGCCCGCCCGCACGCCATCACGGTGTGTGGGCGGGGCATCGCCTTATGTATTGTGATTTGTATCACTTCTAGGCGATCGTGTATCTGAAGGCGGTCCGGACCCCTCTGTAGGGCTGTGAAAGGCGTACGGAGGCCGGACCGATTTTCGGAGAGGCGATCAGTGAA
Source organism: uncultured Nocardiopsis sp. (assembly GCA_937957845.1). Classification (GTDB taxonomy): domain Bacteria; phylum Actinomycetota; class Actinomycetes; order Streptosporangiales; family Streptosporangiaceae; genus Nocardiopsis. The sequence goes on along the minus strand of CALGOD010000029.1, from coordinate 404 downwards.
GCCAAGAGTTGCAGTCATCGGCGGCGGTGTGGCGGGGGTGTCCGCCGCCTACCACTCCATGGACCGAACGGACGTGACGCTGTTCGAGGCCGAGCCCCGCTTGGGCGGACACGCCAACACCATCGAGGTGGAGGACGACGGCCGCGTTCTCGGACTGGACACGGCCTTCATCGTCTACAACGAACCGCACTACCCCACGCTCACCCGGTTCTTCGACGACCTGGACGTCCCCACCCAGGACCACCCCGGTAGGTTCTGCTTCTTCGACGCGGACTCGCGCACCTCCTACGTCTCGGAGGACTTCGACCTCGCCGAGGAGCAGGTGCGCGAGCTCTACCCCGAGGACTTCCACGAACTGTGGAGCGAGTCCCGACGCTTCCTCTCCGAGGCGCCGCGCCACTTCG
>CALGOD010000028.1 GCA_937957845.1 uncultured Nocardiopsis sp. | reverse complement strand
CGCCGACAAGGAAGGGTTCTTGCGCTCGGAGACCTCGCTCATCCAGACGATCGGCCGCGCGGCGCGTAACGTCGCGGGCCAGGTGCACATGTACGCCGACAACGTCACCGACTCGATGCGGGCGGCCATCGACGAGACCAACAGGCGTCGAGAGAAGCAGTTGGCCTACAACGCCGAGCACGGCATCGACCCCACTCCGCTGCGCAAACAGATCGCCGACATCCTGGACTCGCTCAACCGCGAGGCGGTGGACACCGAGGAGGTCATGGCCAACGGTTACCGGGGAGCCGCCAAGGGCGGACGTTTCCCGGTGCCCGCGATGGGCGAGCGTTCGGCGGAGGTGTCGAACATGCCGCGAGCGGAGTTGGCGGGGCTCATCGAGCAGTTGAGCGAGCAGATGCACCAGGCGGCGGCCGACCTGCAGTTCGAACTGGCGGCCAGGTTGCGTGACGAGATCGCCGAACTCAAACGTGAGCTTCGCGGCATGGACGCGGTCGGGTTGAAGTGAGGTCCGGCGACGGGGAACGGCGTTTCCTGCTTCCCCAGGCCTGAAACGGGACTTCCGGAGCGTCTCGGGTCGTGAACATCTCGACAACGATGAGGTCGCGCGGTTACCTCCACGTGACATACTCTTGGCCTCGCGCAAGCTGTATGTCGCAATTGCCGGGTATTCGGTTGTGGGGGAGACATGAAGGTTCGGCTTCTGGTGGCCGTGGGCGGTTGCCTGCTGCTCGCCTCCTTTCTCTCCGCCTGTGGCCTGGCCTTCGGCGAAGAGGGCGTCGAGCAGCCCCGTGGTGCCCCTGGCACCGGTGAGGCCACGGACGAGGCCGTCATCCCCGACCACAACGTCAGTGACGACGAGAGGCTGATCGTCGTCGACGACGGTGCCGAGGTGAGCGAGGACTGCGCGAACCGCGAGGTCATCGTCACCGCGGACCATGCCGTCGTGGTGTTGCACGGTGGCTGCGGGCTGGTGCGCGCCACCGGCCGCGGTTCCACCGTCGACGTGGGCTCGGCGGACAAGATCGTCCTGATCGGGGTGGACAACACCGTCTCCTTCTCCTCCGGTGACCCGGAGGTCATCAACCACGGGCGCAACACCACGGTGACCGAGGGCGGCGTCGCCCGCGAGTGAACCGCGCAGCCCCGTCCCCGTCGGAGCTTTCGCGGTGGTGAGACCGACCCGGAACCCGAGGATGATCCGCGATCCGTTACCGTGGTGCGCGTCTGTTCGCATCGTGTCCGGCAGGCACGCGGGCAAGAGCGGAAGAGCGCAGCGACGCGGAGTGAATTATTGGTTACAATCGGCGGTTTCGTCTCCTTGGTTGTGTCTGAGGCGGTACGGTCGATTCATTCCGTCTGCGGTGCAACCGGTCCCGACAGGGCGGCGTGAGGGTCAAGGGCGCTGCACGCGCCGTCCGGTACCGGTCCGAGGCCGCGCGTTCGACGTGAGGACCCGCTAGGGGAGGGGTGGATGAGCGGTTATGTCGCGCGGGTGCGGCATGATGAGTCGCCCGGGGGCGACATCGGTCTGAACCCGTTGGTGTGGTCGGCCGCCCAGCGCTGGGCCGCCGCGGATCCCCTGTTGCCCGAACCCGTCGGTTTCGCCCCTGGTTCCTACCCCCTCCTGACCGTCAGCGACGAGGAGGGGCGTGAGGTCGCCGCGGGCACGATGCACTACACCTGGTACCAACCCGGCGAGGTGGGGCGGATATGGGGAGTGCCCGACCAACATTGGCTCACCCCCATCGTCGGCGGCCCCGACCCCGCTCGGGCCCTGGACTCCCTGTTGACCAGTTGGCGCGACCAACTGGAGGAACTGCCGACCGGAACCGGTTCGGAGTCGGCGGCCCTGGTGAGCTGGCCCGCCCGTGACGTGTGCGGCATCATCCCCCTCCAGCGTCACGGCCTACAGCCCTACACCGTGCTGGCCGCCCGGCCGCGTCGTCGCGGAGTGCCCCCGTCGCTGCCGCCGCGCGATGTGACGATAAGGCTGGCCGACCGCAGTGATCTGACCCAGGTGGTCGGTCTCCTGATGGAGGAGCACCGCTACGAACAGCATTTCGGCGGGGTCTTCCTGCAACCGGACACGGCCGAGCAGACCCGCAAGGTCGCGGCGCGTGCCCTCAACCGGTCCCGCTCCTGGATCTGGCTGGCCGAACGGCGCGGCCGTGCGGTGGGACTGATATGGGTCTCCCCGCCCGAACGCTCCCGATGGGCCAGGTCGCTGGTCAACGCGCGGCCGATCGCGCACATCGGCTACGGGGTCGTGGCCGCCGAGGAACGCGGCAACGGGATCGGCACCGCCCTGGTGAGCCAGGCGCACCAGGCCCTGGACAGCCATGGCGTGAGTGTCTCGGTACTCAACTACGCGGCGATGAACCCGCTGTCGGGGCCGTTCTGGCACCGCATGGGTTATCGCCCGGTGTGGACGACCTGGGAGGTCCGCCCCGCGCTGGCCCTGCGTTGACCGAGGCGTGCCACGGAAAAGCCCCCGCCCGTGGTCTCTGCCGGCGCCGGGAGCGAGCACGGGAACGGAGACCGCCCCCCGGCGCGTGGGTGTCACGGGGGAGGATCGGGGCGCAGAGCACAGGCGGCCTGTGGAAGGTGAGGAACGATGACCGTGAACGACCGTGGGCCCGAGGGCGCCGAGCACGTCGAGATCGTCGAGGTGGGGCCGCGTGACGGCCTCCAGAACGAGGCGAGGACGCTCTCGGTGGAGGACCGGATCGAGCTCATCGACCGCGCCGTGGCCGCCGGGGTCCGCCGTATCGAGGCGGTCAGCTTCGTCAACCCCAAGCGGGTCCCTCAGATGGCCGGAGCCGAGGAGATCATGGCCGGCGTCGAGCGCGCACCGGAGGTCTCCCACATCGGTCTGGTGCTCAACCGGCGAGGTCTGGACCGTGCGGTGGCGGCCGGGGTGTCGGAGGTCAACGTGGCGGTGCCCGCCACCGACGGCTTCTGCGTACGGAACCAGGGCTGCACGGTCCAGGAGATGCTCGACGCCCTCGCCGACATCGACGCCGCGCTCACCGGGACGGGCATCCCGCTGAGCGTGACCGTCTCCACCGCCTTCGGCTGCCCCTTCGACGGGGAGGTCCCGCCAGAACAGGTGGTGGAGGTGGTCCGTCGGGTCGCCGACACCGGTGCGGTGGAGATCGCCCTGGCCGACACCATCGGCGTGGGCGTGCCCCGTCAGGTCACCGACCTGGTGGCCCGGGTGGGCGAGGTCGCCGGAGACCGCAGGTTGCGTTGCCACTTCCACAACACCCGCAACACCGGTTACGCGAACGCGCTCGCGGCCGTGGACGGGGGAGTCAGGGTGCTCGACTCCAGTCTGGGCGGCTTCGGCGGATGCCCGTTCGCGCCCGCCGCGACCGGGAACATCGCCACCGAGGACCTGCTCTACATGCTGCACCGCAGCGGCCTGCACACGGGAGTGAGCGTGTCCGGCGCCGCCGCCCTGGGCGCGTGGATGGGCGAGCGACTGGACAAGCGGCCCCCCGCCTATCTGGGACGTGCCGGGGGGTTCCCCGCCTGAGAAGGCCGCGTCGCCCCGCCCCCTGTGCCCGCCTCACCGCGTCGTGTCCGTATGGCGTTGGTCTCCCGCCGTCGACGTGGGACTCCGCCCGAACTCCGCAAAGTCGCTGTGGGAAAGACTTTCCGGGCGATCCCACTGGTGATGGGAGGGAAGCCACGGGATGTACGGGAGATT
>CALGOD010000027.1 GCA_937957845.1 uncultured Nocardiopsis sp. | reverse complement strand
CGGCGGCCGCTAGACGCGAGATAGCCGTGTGGTTCCTGCCGGCGATGGAGGCAGGCGTGGGTCCCATCTTGTACCCGCTCAGGCGCACCCTGCCCTCATGCGACCACGTGATGATGTCGGGCCGCTCCCCCGTCCCCGCCTCCGGCCCCTGGACCAGGTAGTTGGCGAAGCAGCCGCGTTGAGGGGAGAGAAGCTGGACGCGCAGGGCCGCGCCGTCGGGATAGTCCGGGTCGGGATCGGTGCTCAACGCGCTGCCGAACGACACCCGGCCCTTGGAGGCGCCCGACTCACCGGCGAAGGTGTCGGTGTCCCCGAACAGGGCCCGGCACACGTCCACGGTGCGCCCGGCCCGTGAGGCCCGGTCGGGATCCCCGTGCTGGGGTCCCAAAAGCCCCTCGGGCAGGGCACGTCGGATCGGGTTGTCGTCGCCGACGGCGATCCGGTAGCCGCCCGAGCGTCCGAAGGAGACCACCGTGTCGGAGGGGTCGAGGTCGAACCAGACCGGTTCGAGGTCACGCCGCGGCAGACCTCCACCGCCGACCCCGGCCACCGGTTCGCGGCCCGGATCGGCCGGACCGGTGCTGAGGGTCTCGGGGAAGGCGGCGCGCTGGTAGTCGGTGACCTGTTCCGCCGACTCGAACAACGCCACCATGGAGTCGGGGACGGGAAGACGTTCGCCCGGGTGGGAGGGTCGCGGAAAGAGATAGGCGTTGCGGCGCTCCCCCGCGGCGACCCCCGTCAGGACGACCAGCGCCTGGATCACCCCGCCCCGCCCCGGCCCACCGGTGTCGCCACCGCGTGCGTGCAGGTAGGCGCGGGCCTCCTCGTCCGTGGGCGCCACGGCCGCCACCCGGCGCTCCCCCGGCAGGTGGACGGCGTGCACCCACCGGTACTGCAGACGTCCGTGCTGCTCGTGGGTGGTGGGCACGTAGGTGTTGTTCCTGGGAGGGTCGGGGAATTCGTCGACCCCGAAATCCCAGGTGCGCAGGCTCTCCCGCAGGACCGCGAAAGAGACCTTGAGGGCCTGGCCCGATTCACCGGTCACCGGGGTGGAGGGCACCTCGACCACGTACCAGCGTCCCTCCTCCTGGGAGTGGACCAGGAAGCCCTGCTTGGTCCGCAGTCCGACGCGGCGCCTGCGGTAGTGGGAGTGCTGCTGGGCCATGATCCACCGCGCCCGGGTGGACGGGCCGCCGTCGGCACGGTCGGGGTCGATGCGCACGGGCGCGCGGAAGAACAGCATGGGCGTGTTGACCGGACCCGTCTCCCCGCTGGTGAGCATGCGTACGGTGTTGCGGACCAACCCGCGCAGGGTGGAGCCCGGAATGGCGGGCAGGCGACGATCGCCGTGGGGGAAACGGAGGGAGGTGCTCACCCGACCGCGTTCGGGGGTCCTCCCGACGAAGGTGGGGGTCAGCGTGGTCAGGGTCAGGTCGATCCACCCCGTATGGGTACCGTCCACCGTCCTGTCGTGGCTGCGCAGCAACGCGTCGGTGCGATGTCCGCCGTGCAGGTCGTGGGCGGGCATGGGGGTGTCGGCGAGTCGGACCAGCCCGTAGGGGGCCGTCGCGTGGAAGGGGCCGGGCTCCGCCCCGTCTACTCCGGCGGGGTGGGGACCATGGCCGGACCTCATCGCTCCTCCCGGCGGATTTCGTCGCCGGTGCCCACGTCGAACTCCGGCCCGGTCGGTTTGACACCCGTGTGCACACCGGTGAGCCGGTGGAAGACCACCCCCACCGCCCCGGTGTCGGGGTCATCGGCCCAGTACTCGCGCACGGTCAGCCAGGTGCCCGAGCTCTCCAGCGCGGTCCTGCCTCCGGCCTCGGGGCGTGATCGCCCCGAGAAATCGACCCACTCCACCGGGAGCACCGCCCGAGCCCCGGAGGGTTCGCCGGTCACCGAGAAGG
>CALGOD010000026.1 GCA_937957845.1 uncultured Nocardiopsis sp. | reverse complement strand
CGGGAGACGGTGGGGTCGTGTGCGACCGGAACACCGTCACGCCGGCCGGGGATGTGACGACCACGCCGCTACATGGCCGTTCGTACGAGCGGGTGAGGGCCGTCCACGCACACCCGGGGTCCCCGCCGGGGCTGACGGTGCTGTGGCCGCCCGTCCCCGAGGGGAGGACGGCCACACAGCACTGGCCGGAGCCCGGTCATGGTGTCGACGGCACCGGTGCGGACTAACGGGCGCGGCGGCGCATCCGCTCCACGTCCAGCAGGACCACGGCCTTGGCCTCGATCCGCAGCCAGCCGCGCAGCGCGAACTCGGCGAGGGCCTTGTTGACCGTCTCGCGGGAGGCGCCGACCAGCTGGGCGAGCTCCTCCTGGGTGAGGTCGTGGTGGACGTGCAGCCCGTCCTCGCTCTCCTTGCCGAACTTGTCGGCCAGCTCCAGCAGGGCCTTGGCGACACGGCCGGGAACGTCGGTGAAGACGAGGTCGGCCATCACGTCGTTGGTCCGGCGCAGGCGTGCGGCGAGTGCCTTGAGCAGCTGCAGGGACACCTGTGGGCGGCTGGACAGGAACGGGCGCAGGTCGTCGTGCCCCAAGCCCGCGAGCACGGAGTCGGTGACCGCGATGGCGCTCGCGGTGCGCGGGCGCGGGTCGAACAGGGACAGCTCGCCGAACATCTCGCTCGGGCCGAGCACCCCGAGCAGGTTCTCCCGGCCGTCGACGGCGGTGCGGGTCAGCTTGACCTTCCCGCTGAGGATGACGTACAGGCGGTCACCCTCGTCGCCCTCGCTGAACAGGGTCTGACCGCGACCGAGACGCACCTCGCCCACGGAGGAGCGGAGCGCGGCCGTGTCCTCCTCGTCCAGCGCCTCGAAAAGGGGGGCCTTACGTAGTACCTCGTTGATCTCGTCCACACGTCCTCCTCGAACCTGACCGCCAACAGTGTGACGTATATCTCACCTGGGTGTGAAGCCAGGGTGTTACCTCGGCTTGTCCGCCGAGAGACAACGTGCCCACAACAGCCGACGCCAGCCCCTGCGATCTTAGTCGTCATCAGTTCTGTACCAGGGCCACCCGCGCCGCGCCAACGGACATTGGTTACATAATCCCGGCTACTGGTCAAAGATCCGGTAGCCGGAACCTCCCGGTGCCGTTCGTGGGCGTGGCCCGTGCCGCCACTGGGACGCCTACCCTGTGACGATGCCCCGTGACACACCAGAAGCGGCCGCGGAGAAGACCACCCCCACCGGGGAGAGTCGACTCGCGTTGGTCCGCCGCGCCCGCAGGATGTACCGACAGCTCACCGAGCTGTATCCCGACGCCCACTGCGAACTGAACTTCACGACCCCTCTGGAACTCCTGGTCGCGACGATCCTGTCCGCCCAGTGCACGGACAAGAGGGTCAACCAGGTCACCCCCGCGCTCTTCGCTCGTTATCCCGACGCCGAGGCCTACGCCTCGGCCCGGAGGGAGGAGCTGGAGGAGATGATCCGTTCGACCGGCTTCTTCCGGGCCAAGGCCAACAGTCTCATCGGACTCGGGCAGGCTCTGTGCGACCGGCACGGTGGAGAGGTTCCGGGTGACCTCTCCGACCTGGTCAAACTACCTGGTGTGGGACGAAAGACCGCAAACGTGCTGCTCGGTAACGCCTTTGATGTGCCCGGCATCACCGTCGACACCCATTTCGGGCGACTCGTCCGCCGGTTCGGATGGACCGACGAGAAGGACCCCGTCAAGGTCGAGCACGCCGTCGGCGACCTCTTCCCCCGCCGGGACTGGACGATGCTCTCCCACCGGGTGATCTGGCACGGCCGTCGGGTCTGCCACGCGAGAAAGCCCGCGTGCGGCGCCTGTGGGCTGGCGCGGCTGTGTCCCTCCTTCGGCGAGGGCCCCACGGACACCGCCACGGCGACC
>CALGOD010000025.1 GCA_937957845.1 uncultured Nocardiopsis sp. | reverse complement strand
CTCGCCTCGCGCCCTTCCTACCGCCCCCACCGCCCCGCAGACCAGGGCGGGGCCGCTGGCGGCTGTCAAGTTGTTCATCCTGGTTGTCTTGGCTCACCCATTACTCGATACCCCTGGAGGTCTGGATGGTGAGCACGTTGACGCCATTCGCCGACATGGCGATGGCGGTGGACAGCTTTGCTGATGGCATGCCTGTGGACGGTGTGTGGTGGCATGGGGGTACGCCGTCGTGAGATTTTCTCGGTGGAACGGGTTGGGAGGGGATCTTGGTGGAGACAGGTCTACCAAGATCATGTTCTGTTGCACCCCGGACTTCACGTTGGTTTCTGTTCCGCTGTGCTTGGCTACTCGTTTCGTTGGCCTGCCAGCTGCTCCCCGTTCTGTTTCGAGGGCACGGTCAGCCTGGCCGTCGCCCACCGGTAGGTGCACGAAGGCATCGAACGTGCTGGTTGCTCAAGCTCTCGGTCATGCCGCGACGTTGCTACGACGGTACCGGTAGCGGTGTCCCTCCCCAGATCCGGGGTTCTCGGGAGGCCGTCGTATACGCGCGTGCACGCCGATAGTCGATAGCGGGCTTTGAAGGTGGTGCGGTGGACGGTCGGGAGGATGGTTCCTGTGTGGGTTACTTTTTCTTTTTATTCTTGTTGTGTGAATGTTTGACATGGGGGGTGAGGATGATTTTCCACCATTCAAGAATGTGGTGGTTGGTTGGAGCGTAGAACAGAACCACCACGGAGAAAAGGGTCAATATTGCGACGGCCTCATGTACTTGAGGCAGAGTCCAGAACATTCCACTGGGAACCACCAACGTGGTGATACCCTGGGTGACCTTCGGATATGAATTTGGTCGGCCCGACTTCGTGTTGAGGTTGAGTGGAATGGTGGACTCGTCAGAATTTTTCTGGGGCAAGTTTCCCCCTGACCTGTTCCACGCGAAAGAGACTTCTGTGGTCGCCCCATGGGATTATGGGGACACCGAAGGGTTTGCAATTTTTAAGTGTAGTTCATGGATTGCGGAGAGTGGAGCTGAGGTCGATTCTTAATGGTGAACTTGGTTGAAATCTGATGAGATCGACTGCACTTGGTTGGGGTGTCCACGGCAGTGCCAGTCGAAGGGAGGGTACAGTTCGCCCCTTGGAAAGCAAGAGTGTCGTGTCGTGCCGCTTCGGGGCACCACGTAATAATGGCACAAGACTCACTCGGGTTTCAAGTCGAACGTGTTTGGAAAAACGGACACCAGAGTCTTTCATGGCAGGATTCCGGCATTTTTCGAGAAATTTTCCGGAGTCCTCGGAATTTGGTTCTGCAGTGTTGCGGAGAGTGGCGTTCGTCGAACTGACTGTCATGGAGCTCGGGGGTTGTAGTCCTGTCCTGTCGTGGCCTGCTCGATGTATATATGGGGAAATCGGGCGACTGGATGTGTCAAATTTCTTTTGACGCATCCAGTCATGTTTAATTCTTCTGTTCCTGGTGGACGGGCAGGCATCGAACAGGCACGGTGGGGAGGCTGTTCGTTCTTGGTGTACGGTTCGTCCGATCGTGCTGGGAGAGAAGATGGCAAGAAGGTTCAAGAGCCTGGACATCTGTTCCGGAGCAGGAGGGCAGGCGCTGGGGATGGAACAGGCAGGGTTCGACCCGGTGCTGCTCCTCGACAACGATGCGCACGCCTGTGCCTCACTGCGGTTGAACCGACCTGGATGGGACGTCGCTCAACTGGATCTGATCGACTTCGTCGGACACGAGCATCCACAGGTCTTGGACGTCGACCTGTTGGCCGGAGGGTTGCCCCGTATCCCTTATTCCGTTGCCGGGAAGCAGCGCCCTGCCGAGAGTGAACGACGTGACCTTCTCAAAGCAGCCGTCTGGTTGGCCACCGAGATCCAGCCGCGGGCGATCATGCTGGAGAACGTTCCCCATCTGGTGAAAGCCCCCAGGTTCGCCGAAGTTCGCGACTTCGTCCAAGAAGAGTTGAAGCGCTGCGGTTACATCTGCACGTGGCGGATCCTCGACGCACAGCACTTCGGGGTGCCACAGCGTCGGGAACACGGTGTACTCGTGGCGCTGAGGCCAGAGGATTCGGACCGCTTCGAGTGGCCGTCACCGACAGGGCAGGCACCGACCGTCGGTGAGGTGCTCTGGGAGTCGATGGCGAGTCGTGGGTGGCAAGGCGCGGCAGAATGGCGACACGTGGCCAACGAGGTGGCTCCGACGATCGTCGGCGGATCCAAGGACCGAGGAGGTGCAGACCTGGGACCGTCGAGAAGCAAGAACATCTGGGCGCGCATGGGCGTCAACGGCGGAAGCATCGCCGATGAGGTGCCGGGACCAGACTTCACAATGGCGGCTGGGAACAGCTCCATGGAGCGGCGAAGCCTGCCGAAGCTGACCGTGGCCCAGGTTGCACTCCTCCAGGGCTTCCCACCCCACTGGCGATTCGCAGGACGCAAGACCTCGCAGTACAGGCAAGTCGCCCACGCGTTCCCTCCCCCGTTGGCCAAGGCGGTTGGGGAGGCCATCGTTGCGGCGATCGACCACTGAAGGGCGTCCCGACGGACAAGGGTCTGCCGAAGTCACGGAACTTCACCCTGATCACATCCGCCTCAACTTCTGATGATCGATAAAGTATCGGCCATGACCGCTGCCCGAACCGAGAACGTCACGATCGTGGACCTGTTCGCCGGCTGTGGTGGACTGACCCAGGGGTTTCACGAATTCGTCCCGGACGGTCACACGGAGTCGCCGTTTCGTGTGCTGGGAGCAGTGGAATGGGATCTGGCGGCGGCGACCACCTACGCGGCCAACTTCGCTTCGAAGGCTGCGGGCGTCGGACACATTCACATTTTTGCGGGGGACATCAAGGACTGGAGTCCTGGAGAACTGAACGGGGAGGTCGACGTGATCCTGGGAGGCCCGCCCTGCCAGGGGTTCTCCGCCCTCGGCAAGCAGGATCCCGAAGACCCCCGTAACCAGCTCTGGCGTGAGTACATCCGTGTGGTCGGCAAGCTCCAGCCGAAGATCTTCGTGATCGAGAACGTGGATCGGTTCTTCCGGTCGCCCGAGTACACCGAACTGTGTGCGGCGGCTTCCCAGGGTGGAGAACTCGAGAACTATGTGCTCGAGGCCAAGCACCTGGTGGCGGCCGACTACGGTGTTCCTCAGGTCCGCAAACGCACCATCGTGCTGGCCACCCGTCGGGACCTTGTCGAACTTCACCCGGAGCGCCGTCCTCTACGACACCCTGTTCCCACGCATTCGAAATCAGTGGGGCCAGGGCTGTGGCAGGATGTGCGCCCCTGGGAGACCGTGCAAACGGTGTTCGGCACTCCACAAGCTCCCAAGACCCCGCTGGTCCCCGGCACGACGGAGCTGCCCGAAGGGCGGATCGACCTGATCGGCAAAGAGGTCCCCGGCCCCTTCCGAACGGGACAGTTGCACATCGGACGAAATCCGACCGACCTGTCCCTGCGTCGGTACAAGGCCATTCCTCCGGGAGGCAACCGACACGATCTTCCCGACGAACTCTCGACCGAGAACTGGATCAACCACCGTAGCGGTTCGGGAGACGTCATGGGGCGGCTACACCTCGACCGCCCCTCGGTGACGATCCGTACCGAGTTCTACAAGCCGGAGAAAGGGCGTTACCTGCACCCGTGGGCACATCGACCGATCACCCACTACGAAGCCGCTCTGCTTCAGGGATTTCCCGAAGATTTCCTGTGGTGCGGCAGCAAGACGGAGATCGCTCGACAGATCGGAAACGCCGTACCGGTGGGCCTTGCCCGGGCCATCGCCGGACAGGTCCACGGGTACTTGCGAATCACGGGATCTCTTTGATCACTTTCCGTCCACGGACCGGTGCGTCCGCAAAGAGCTTCCTGAACAACTCGGTAAGCCGATTCACCGAAGCGAGAGGAGTTCTTCCGTCGTCGGGTCCCTCCGGCAACTTCTCGAAGAACAACAGATCATCGTCGCGGTCCAGAGCCCAGGACTGATAAGCGTCGGGATCCGGTTCGGCGTCCGGGGCGATCGTCTCGAATGACAATGTGCTTCCGGCCGCGTTGACGGCCTTGACCAAGGCGTTTGCCTCACGGCCACCACTCGCTGTTCCGTCGGCCACCAGGCGGAGGATGGCCTGGGCCGTCGGCCGGTGCAGGACGACTGTCATGCGCAGAGCGGTGTTGAGAATGTCCTGGTTCTGGCAGGCGACGACAACAGGCTGATAGTCGTACCCGTCCCGGAACAGTTCAGCCGCCCACCACAGTCGAGCGAATGCCTGGGTGTGAAACGGTCCCACGAATCGGCTTCGATTGACCTTCGAAACAGGGTGCAGCTTCGATGAGCGGCCGGCATGACGCCAGAAGACATAGTCGGATGCGACTCGCAGAGCGAGGTGATTCCACAATCCACCATCGGCGGCTTCGGCGCGAGTGAGGCGGAGTACGGAATGCAACCGAGGAGCCAGCCAGGGGTCGGCCTCCGTCGGTGTGTCCTCGAAGCGCCGTTGTGCTTCGTCGATCAGTTCGCGTATCGGTGCGGTGGTGCGCAACTCCATGGCCGGATGCGGACGGGCTGCCCGATCGATGGCTCTGGTGGGAATCGGTGCACGTCCTTGGAGGACGGCCTCGGTGAGATGACCGATCGCGGCTTCGCTCGGCAACGACAGAAGGTGCTCCGGGAACTGGTTCACTGATCCTCCTCCTGGGCACTTCGGCGAAGCGCGCGGACGAATCCACCGAGATTGCGTGTGAGGCGAGCCTGGACTGCAGCGGCGTGCAGCACCCGTGTGTGGAGGTCCCCACCACCGTCGTCGTTGGACAACCGGGTGACGATCTCTTTCAGTGCGTCGTCGGGGGAGTGGTCGGGAAGGATGTCGGGGAGCATCCGTCTGAGGGTGTTCTCCCGCCATCCTCCCGGCCACTCAGGACGTCCTCGGTCATCCGTCTGCACACTCTGTACAGCACTGTTGAACAAGGTGGTCCAGGTGTCCTTGGCGATGTGCGAAAGTAGAAGATTCTGGACATCACGGTCCGCAGCCCTACCGCTTCCGAGTAGTGCCTCGAGTCCTTCGAAGCGCTTGTTGAGGTAGAGCGTCGGCTCGTCTCCGGAGGTGTCGACCGCCCAGGGGTCGGTGCGGAAAGGGAGGAGATGGGCGTTTTCTTCAGAACTGAAGTCCACCCATACCATCTTGACCCCGTGCTTCTTGGCGGGCGTGCTTGCTAGCAGGTCGATCGTCCACGGATTTCTGTCCTGTCCGATCAGCCGTCCGTCGACCCCGCCCACAGTTCCGACCACTTGAACAGCCAATTCGGCTCTACCCAGGTGACGGTCCCGATGGAGAACGACTTCCCCGACCCATGATCCGGACTGTTCCGGTGTGAGCGAGAAGACGGTTCGAACGTTGGTTCGTCGTTCGAAGAGCATCGCTGCACAGGTGACGTTCGTCCACGGTCCACTGTCGAGTTCGCGCCGAGGAACACGCGCTCTCACTTCAAGAACTGCGGTCTGCCACGACGTCCGCTCGATCTCGTGCAGTGCGACGGTCCGTTGTGAAGCGGAGATCATGGAAAACTCCACGGGAACGTCATCGAGTCGGGCCTGCCGGATCTCCAGGTCTACCTCACCGACGAGGACCGGGTAGGGAAACAGCTTTCTCACGACGTGACCTCCGCCCGAACCAGATCCACCTCGGCGATGGCCAAGTTCGCCGTAACCGGATGGCTTGCCACCTCGGAAACTCCTCGAAAGACGGCAGTGCGTGCACCAGGAGTGAACCAGAGCCGACCGTCCTCGGTGACCTCACAACCGGATTCCGCATCAACCCTGGACCACTCAGCGAGGAGACCACCTCCGGAAAGAGTTCCGAAGCGCAGCACAGGACGCATGATCCATGGGTCCTGTCTTTCGGGGAGTCGCACCACGGCTCTGATTTCCCATGCTCCGTCCGAGGTGACCTCCCCGGAGACACTTTTGATCGTAGGGTGTTTGGGACTGGGGTTCGGTGAAGGAGGCTCCAGCCGGAGCAATTCCCCAAGCGCCGAAGGAGCCTTGTCCGGAGTGGTTTCGGAGGGACGAACCACGGTGCGGACACCGTCCAACATCGCCTTGCGGAATTCGCGTAGACGAGTGATGGCTCCGCGAGCATAAGTGGCGGTGAGGTCCTCGGTTTGCTTCCAGTCGTTGTGCTCGGGAGGTTCTGCCGCGCGGAGGAACTTTTCGGCTGCCGCGTCCGCCGCGGAGTTGCCGGCTGCCTGACCTGCGAGAAGAACCGCTTGGAATGGGGGAGCTCCCACGGGGAGGTCGCCGACGACACGCTCCATCACAACCATACGGTTTCCGCGCATGCACACCAGGCGATTGGGGCGGTTGTCCTCCTCGACATCGGCAGGGGTGATCAGAAGCACCGCCTCGTGGTCGACCGTGCCAGCTCCTCGTCGTCCTTGTCGTTCTTGTTTGCGGGGAGGAACGGAGAGTATGACCTTCGTCTGCACGACGTCGTCCGAGGCCGTGATTTTCTCGACGGTTCCACGGTTGAGGAAGGCCTGTACAGCACGAGACCGGGAGGGCTGATGGCGGTGCGGGTCAACACGCTCCTCCGGTCGCACCGTCTGCGTGTTCCGCAGTGATTCGACCGTTGCCTCCAGCATGGGGGGCGAGTCGTGTCCGGCGACCATCGAGGCCCAGAAGTTGTCGGCGAGGCTACGAACGAGAGTGTCATGCATGGTCATCAGCAAGTCTTCGTCGTCGCCTTCAGGAGTGACGCGGTGGACTCCGACGATCAGGAATGAGGTTCCCGGTTCCCCGCTTCCTCGAGTGAGATGGAGTTCTTCCACGGTTCGTTCGTCAGCCCACCAGGAGCGAGAGGTACCCCCTCGCTGTGGATCCGGAATTCCCAGCCAGGCGGGTCCCGCGTACTGTTGTCCGTTCAGCTCGTGCCAGGGCAGATCAAGACGGCCGATCAGGCGGCGTTCCCGACGTCCTTCGTGCGGCTCCGACAGCGTGCTGTGCATCATCACGAGCCCGAACTGGCTCGCCGCCCAAAGGGTGGCCTTCCCCAGGCCGAAGGACCCACCCGCGGTACCACTCTTGTGGCTGTCGAGTTGACGTCGTACAACCGCGGCGAACCTACCGTCCTCGTACTCGGGGCCGGTGAGTCCGGACGCGTTGTAATCGTCGATTCGCAGCAGTACGAGACTTCCCTTTTCCCGGAGCTCCCGTAGACCGTTCGACAGGATACGTCCTGTCTTGCTACGGGAATCAGCAGCGGCCTCGAAGTGGTCGTGCAGTTCGTCCCAGCGCAGAGTTTCCAGGAATCGGTGCAGGCGTTCGCCGGTGAGTTCGTGGAGAGTGAAGCGGACTCTGACCGGACGGTTCAGGTCGAAGCGTTCGTCGAGGCTGTTCTGGGTCGCCTCTCGGGCGAGCACCGTGAGATCGGAGTCGAAGGCGTAGGCAGCCGCATTGCCGAGTTCCCGCCCCCCGTCCCTGTGAGCAGGGCGGTGGTACCAGCCGATGTCGTTCGTGGAGTCAGGGGTTTCCGAACGATTCACTGACGCTCCGGACGATAGGCCCAGGAAACGTTCGATCAACTCGATCTTTTCGAGGCGAGGCTCGGCTCGCCCGGTGATCCAGGCGGAGACCGCCGCACGGGTGACGTCCAGTTCCTTGGCGAGTTCGGCCTGGCTCAACCCTTTGCTGCGTAGTTGACGTCCGAGCCATGCACCGAAGGACTCCGCTTCCCTCACCATGTCCACTCCGTCCGACGTGTTTCGGCCACGGACCAGACTCCTTTGACGGTGCCGTGTATGTCAAATCTGCCTTGACGTCCCGGCGGCTCATATCTCTGCGTGATGAACTGAACACAATTTGGGGCTTTGGGGGCCCTGTGCGTCCGAACGGCCGGTCGGTCAGAATCCCTGCGCGATCGGGGTGGTGGAACAAGGCACTTGCCAAAGTTGGGGAAAGTGTGTCATGCTCGTGGAAATTCACCCCACCTGGGCGTGGGAGGAAGACATTCTAAGTGCTGGGGTGACTTTTGTCTTGATTCCCGTGGGCCTCTTGCTGGCCTGTGGAGACGTCTGACTTCATATCCAAAGAAACGCTCCAGAAGATGGAGGACGTAGAGACCCAATCGGGAAATCCCGAGCGGGATTTTCTCTTTTCGTCTTACGCTTCCTTGTTCTGGGATTTCGATGGTTCGTGTGCTTCTGGAATTGTTGAAAGAGGGCATCCCCCGTTTCGAGGAGAAAAACAGGGAGTATGAGCGCTCCAAAAAAACCCTCCGTGCTGCAGATGGTCCTCGAGCAGTCGCAGCGAGTTCTGGAAACCTATCGCATCGACCGAGGACTCATTCAGGAACACGCCAACGGTGAACGTCGGATCACCCAGGGTGGCTACGGTGATCGTCAGATCTACGAGTTGGTGCAGAACGGAGCCGACGAGCTGCTCGCCGATCCCGGTGGCAAGATCTCCGTGGTCCTGACTGAAGAACACCTGTACTGCGCGAACCAGGGCAGTGCCATGACCCCTGAAGGCGCCGACACGATTCTTCGGATGGGGGTGTCCCGCAAACGTGGAGGTCAGATCGGCCGCTTCGGTGTAGGGGTGAAGTCCGTCCTGAGCGTCACCGATGCTCCCGAATTCTTCAGTAGAGAGGAAGAGAAGAGCTTCGGGTTCTCCCGGGAATGGGCAGAGAAGAAGATCCGCACGGTATGTCCCGATGCCGAGGAGATCCCTGTCCTGAGGATGGCTCGCCCTCTCGACCGAGAGTCGGCGATGCGTGAGGATCCGATCCTCGCAGAGCTTTTGGGGTGGGCGACCACCGTTGTCCGTCTCCCGTTGAAGAAGGGTCAGGCAGATCGTCTGAGTAAAGACCTGACAAGTTTTCCTGTGGAGTTTCCGCTGTTCTCCGCACATGTGGGAGAGGTCCTCCTGGAAGACCGCAGAGGAGGGGAGCCGAGGACACGACAGATCTCGCAGCAGATCGACGGTGACCGTCGGATCCTGGAGATACGTACAGGGACGGCCAAACCACGGGTGGAGAGATGGCGGGTCTTCATCAGGTCCCACAACCCTTCTCCCCGAGCTCTCGGAGACGCCGGGGAACTGCACGACCGTCCGGAGATCGACGTCTCGTGGGCGGTGCCAGACCGCAAGGGCCGCGAGCTACGGTTCGGTCAGTTTTGGGCGTTCTTCCCGACGAACTTCACGACCACGTTGCGCGGCATCCTCAACGCTCCCTGGAAGACCAGTGAGGATCGCCAGAACCTGTACGACGCGAACGAGTTCAACAAGGAGTTGATCCGGGTCTCGGCCGAACTGGTCGTGGACTCGCTGAAGAAACTCTCCCGTCCCGATGACCCGTGTGCGCACCTGGACTTCGTGCCGGCTCGTGGGCGGGAGGAGCCCCAGTTCGCAGCGACCGAACTCGTGGAGTCCATCTGGTCGGCCACCGTCAACAGGCCGGTTCTCCCCGACCAGAACGGCCGTTTCGGCCCCCCTGACGCTGTTCGGTTGCATCCGGCGGGACTGCGGAGGGAATGGCTCGCCCTGTGGGCGGACCATCCAGGGCGTCCCACGAACTGGTGTCACCATTCGGTGGAAGAGAGTCAGCATCGCCGCCAGAGTGCCGAACGGATCCTGCGTGCAGCAGAAATTCCCGTTGCCTCGGTCTGCGAATGGCTGGAGGCACTCGTCTCGGACGGTACCCCCGAGGCATCACGAACGGTCATCCGAATCGTGGCGGACATGCTCCGTCAGAGGGCCGGAATCACCACGGACGAGGCCGTGAAATCCAAGATCACCGCGCTCGCAGGGGAAGCGCTCAAGGCCAAGATCATTCTGACCGAAGAACATGGTCTGGTCGCACCTTCTCCCAATGTCTTCCGTCGCAGCACCGTGGACGACCTGACTGACCGGATGGTCTACGTCGACGAGCGGGTCATCGACGGTATCGAGACTCAACGCGCCCTCGAAGAACTGGGTGTTCACGAAGCTGACGCCGCCGGTCGGTTCGCGTCGATCCTGACCCAGGGCTTCTCCGACTACGACGATGCGAAATGGACAGCCCTGTGGGAACTGTCCCGTCAGGCGGGCCCGGCCGACACCCTCTCCGCGATCCGTGCTGCCGACATCGACACCGCCCGACACTTCAAGGTGCGGACAGTGGCGGGAAGTTTTCGCCCCATCCGGGAATGCCTTCTGCCACCCCGGGTGGTGCCTTCCGACGGCTCCCGTGACGCACATGTCGCAGTCGACCTGGAATTCCATGCTCCGGACCGCCCCATCCTCCGTGATCTCGGGCTTCTGGACGGCCCTACCGAAAAGGTGATCCCACGGCGGGGAGAGCAATGGTACGACGACTACGTGAAGGCCGGCTGGAACACCTACTGCAAGAAACTCCCCGCAGCGGCTCGCCGACCGCAGATGGACACCATGCGTTTCGACGGCGCCGCGCCGGCTGGTCCCCTGAATTTCCTGACCGAACTGTCCGAAGAGGGACGAGCCGCATTCCTTCGTACACTGCCGCACTCCGGTCTGGTCACCACCTGGACGATGCAGGTGGGACGTCAGCAATCCACACGAATGGCAGTGCTGTCCCCGTTGGTGTGGATGGCCCGCAAGCACGGATGGTTGCAGACATCGCGTGGACTGCGGACAGTCCCGCAGTCGGTGGGACCGCTGCTGAGGGATCACCGAGACGTCCTTCCCGTGGCAGACCTCCCCACGATCGTGGCCGACGCGCTGAAGCTCCCCGGAACGCTCGACAAAATTCCCCCTCGCCTCTGGACGGAACTCCTCGAAGAAGCTGCGCGAAGCGAGGACGACATCTTTCCCGGGAAGGTGTATGCCCTGTTCATCGAGGCAGGGGCCGGGTGGCCCGACGGGATACCCACACGCTGCAGGGTGGGATCCACCTGGAGCAGCGAGTACACGGACTCCGAGATCGCCGTGACCGCTAACCGCTCCGAATACGAAGCCCTGATCCGTGAATCGCAACCGGCTCTCCTGGTACCCGATGCCGAGACGGCCGAGGTGATGCGGCGGGATTGGGAGATGCGTGCCCCCGAGGAGGTGATCCAGAAGGAACTGCGCCATGTGACACAGTCCGATCCGGTACCACTCCTGGAGGAGTTCCCACATCTGCGGATCACCCACCGGGGCAAGGTGGACGGTTGGTCCCTTGTGCGCTGCAGCGAACTGGAGGAGATCGTGCGCACCCCTAACGGGATACGCACGAGTGAACTCGCCTCCGCGGTGTTCAACCGTTCCGTGCTGGTCCTGAACCCTGACGACGACCTGGCTGCGCTGATGGCCGTGGACCGGGAACTCAGGCTCGGACTCGGCCCGAGCGGATGCCGTCAACTTCTGCAGCGTCGTGAGCAACAGCGTGAGAACGAGCGCCTGGAACGTGCCCGCAAGGCTCCGGACACCGCCACGAAACTGCTGGAACTGGTGGGTGCAGAAGCGCTCAAGGCCGGTCTTCCCCAAGGACTGATCGAGGCCGAGAAGACGGAGAGCGGCAAGGAACCCGACGCCAAGGACATCGCACAACTTGCACTGGCCGCACATGGCACCGGTGTGATGCGGCACTACCGCAAGGACATCGAGACCAACGTTCCCGAGGCCGCCGGCAGTTTCACCGGAGACAACAAGTCCATCCAAGTCGTCAACCGTCTCGGACTGCCACAGGACTTCGCCGGTAAACGGGAACAGCGGCCGCCCGCCGTAGAGACGGTCTCCGGGCCCCGGGAGTTTCCTCGCCTTCACGACTACCAGGAGAAACTTGCCTCCAGAATGTTCGACCTGCTCACCAGGTACAAGGCGGCCAGGGCGATGCTGTGCCTGCCCACCGGTGCGGGCAAGACGCGTGTTGCGGCCGAAGCCGTCATCCGCGTCATCAAGGAGCAGGGGTTGCAAGGCCGTCCCGTCCTGTGGATCGCGCAAACGGGGGAGTTGTGCGAACAAGCCGTACAGAGCTGGAAGTTCGTGTGGTCGAAAGTAGGACCGGACGTACCGCTGACGATCAGCCGACTGTGGGAATCCAACGAAGCCGCTCCCGTGGTCGACACTCCACATCTGGTGGTCGCCACCGACGCCAAGTTGGAGAAGTGCCTGCACACACCGGAGTACGAGTGGCTACGCGATCCCGCCCTGGTACTGATCGACGAGGCCCACACCTCGATCACCCCGCGCTACACGGACCTGTTGAAGTTGTTGGGCATCACGCACAGGTCCGCGGAACGCCCGCTCATCGGTCTCAGTGCGACGCCGTTCCGCGGCTTCAACGTCGAAGAGACCCGTCGTTTGGTGCAAAGGTACGGCAGTAAGCGTCTGGACGAAGGAATCTTCGACGGTGATCCCTACACCGAACTGCAGGAACTCGGTGTCCTGGCACGTGTCGAACACGAAGAGCTCGACGGTGCCACGATCGAGCTGAGCGCTGCAGAACTGGCCGACATGGAGAAGTCCTCCTTCTCGCATCGGCTCCCCGCTTCCGCGGAGCAGCGTCTCGCCGAGAACTGGCGGCGCAATGCCATGCTCGTCGACAAGATTCGCGGTCTCCCCGACGAAGAACCGGTACTGCTGTTTGCGACATCGGTGTCCCACGCCAAGATCATGGCAGCGATGCTCGAGCGCAGGAAAATCAAAGCTGCTGCGATCGACTCGAACACCCCGCTGATCGAACGGCGAAAGATCATCAATGAGTACCGGGAACGCAAGATTCGGGTGATCACCAACTACAACGTTCTCGCCCAGGGATTCGACGCACCTGCCACCAAGACCGTGATCGTTGCCCGTCCCACCTACAGTCCCAACGTCTACCAGCAGATGATCGGCCGAGGCCTGCGTGGCCCCCGCAACGGTGGCAAGGAAGTCTGCCGCATTCTCGACGTGCGCGACAACATCACCAACTACCACAAGAAGTTGGCCTTCACCGAGTTCGAGTACCTGTGGAGCCGGTAGTGGACATGGTCCGGGCCACCGAACAGTTGACCGACGAACAACGGGCCGTGGTCGAGCAATCGGTCGATGCCAGGGTTCTCGTCACTGCGGGGCCGGGCACCGGAAAGACCCACACGCTGATTCGCAGACTCGACTTCCTGGTCTCCGAGGAAGAGGTGAGTCCCGGGGAGATCCTGGTGCTCACCTTCTCCCGTGCAGCGGTCCGAGAGCTACGGAAGAGGACGGCCACCCAAGGAGGGGCTGCTCGTCACATTCGGGCACAGACGTTCGACTCATGGGCACTGGACCTGCTCATGCGGGTCGATGCCGACGGCGGCTGGGAGGAGCGTCCCTTCGACGAACGCATCGACGGTGCCAGGCAGGCCATCGAGGACGGGCTCGCCGACGAAGAAATCGGTGAGGATCTGCTGCACGTCGTCGTCGACGAGGTCCAGGACCTCGTGGGGGCGAGACGGGAGTTGGTGGAGACGCTGCTGGACGTGTTCGACCCCGGTTTCACGGTGGTGGGCGATCCGGCCCAGTCGATCTACGGGTTCACCGTCGCCGATGTCGAACGGCGCGCAGGGGAGACCGGCCGTTTCTTCGCCTGGCTGCGCAACACCTTCGGAGAGGATCTGGTCGAGCTGCAGCTCACCCGGAACTTTCGAGCCCGTACCTCTGAGGTCGAGCTCGCGTTGCCTTACGGTCCGGAACTGCGTCGTATCGCCGAGTCAGGCAGAGCCGATGACGACTGGTACTACGAAGAACTCCGAGGAGTCCTGCGCAGCACACTGGAACTGGGAGAACTCGACGAATTCGGTTGTGCTGCACTTGCGTCCCACGAAGGAACCACTGCGGTTCTGTGCCGCACCAACGGCCAGGCACTGTTGTTGTCCGAAAAGTTGTGGGCCGGTGGAGTTGAGCATCGTCTTCAACGTTCGGTGCGGGATCGGAGCGTGCCGTCCTGGCTCGCAGCCCTTTTCCGGGTGGTCGACGGCCCCGTACTCACCAGGGACCGTTTCGAGAAGGTCGTCGAGGCGCTCTCCGACTTCGATGACGACCTCGAGCAGATGTGGAATGCTCTGCGTCGCTCGGCACCGGTCGGCTCCGGGTTCCGCAACGTCGACATGCGCCGGTTGCGCACTGTGACAGCCACCGGTCGCTTGGCCGACGAACTGACCGTACAGCCTCCCTCCGACTTGGTGGTCTCGTCGTTTCATCGGGCCAAGGGCCTGGAGTTCGACCGGGTGGTGGTGGTCGACCCGGGGGACCTACCGGCCGAGGAAGCGCCGACAACCACTCAAAACAGGAAACGGAAGAAGCAATGGCAGGTTGACGCGGCCGAGGAAGCACGCCTCCTCTACGTGGCGATGACTCGGGCCAGAGACGAACTTCTCAGGCTCAGGCCTCCGGAGGGACGATTCGTGCGGATGGCTCCCGAGGTCGGTCGCTGGGCACGGTACTCGTTCCGCCACTGGGTACGGCGGGGACTGGAGATGCACGGTGGAGACGTGGACAACGAACTTCCCGCAGGGACCCGAGAGTTCGTGACCGACCCCCGACAACTCCAGGAGTATCTCGCCACCGAAGTCCGTCCCGGGGACGAGGTGACCGTGGAACGACTTCGACCGGATGCAGACGATCCTCGTCAGAGCCCTCCCTACGTGATTGTGCACAAGGGACGGCCGATCGGCGTGGTGTCTGAACGCTTCCGACGCGATCTGTACAGCCACCTGAAGCTCAACAGGAACTACGAGCCGCGTAACTGGCCGATTCGGATGACCGGGGTGCGTGTCGACATGGTCGAGACGGTGGTCGGCAGCGAGGCCGCCGGTCATCGGGCCGGGATGGGCCCTTACGGGGTTTGGCTCGCGCCGCGCCTGGTGGGTCTGAGCACCTTCGAGTACGAACGGAAAATCGCAGAGGGAGACAACGGTGACGTCGCACAGTGAGCACTACACGTTCCGTTCGGAACTCGTCGAACGATTGCAGCGCGACCTGCTGGGGCCTGTCGACGGAGACGACGAGGTGCTCACCGACGCTCCTCTCACCGCCTATGTGACTGGAATACTCTTTCCCACCCGGTCGGGAGAGGAAGGCCCTACCAAGGAGCAGGCGGAACAAGACGTCGACCTGTCGGGGGCAAGTTTCGGGGTGGACGAGATCCCCGACACCGGAGTGGCCACCGCGAACCTGCAGAATCCCACCTCCATGGGAATCACCTTCGCCGTGAACCCCACTGTTGCGTCATCGATCGTCGTCACCGTCACCGCCGCCGTCTACGAACCCACAGATTTGGAGGGGCGGCCGGTGACCGCCAAGCGGGCCGAGCGCCGCTCCACGGACGAACAGGGACTGCGTTGGCGACGCAGACCTCTGGCGATCGCACCGGTTTCCATCGAAGTGACCCGTCCACACTTCTACACGAAAGAAATCGCTCCCGGCCTGACACTACGGGCCCGGGTCCGTCCCGCCACTGGCTCGCCGTCAGCAGTGGCGGTCACCACCGCGTTGGTCAACACCCAGACGGTCAACGCCTACGATCTGCAGGACGCACACTGTTTCTTTCAACCGGTCATCTCCGTTCGTGGTGACAGCGATCTCCCCGCTCTGGTGGAACGACCCGTACCGGTAGGCACGGACGAAGATGAGATCCACGTCAACAAACTGCTGTACCGACATGTGCCCACGTTCGCAGTCGGGCACGGCTGTGCCGCGGACTGGGACTGGACGCCGCCACCGCCCCGCGACAAGAGCCTGTTGGAAGGCGCACCCGCAGCGGTGGAAAGTGTGCGGACGGCTTTCGTCCCCTCCTACGAGGTGCTGCTGACCGATTCCAACCCGGACATCGACGCCTCAGAACTGGGCATGGCCTACCTGGCCCTGCCCGACAGCGATGTGGTGGGAGCGCTGCGTCGTTTGGTGGAGGGCTATCGGGAGTGGATCAACAAACGCACAGAGGAAGCGCGTCTGTTGCAGATGACCGAATACGGTCGAGTAGCCCGAAAACAGATGAAGCAGTGCATGGAGGCCTGCGACAGAATGGCAGCCGGTGTCGAGCTGCTGCGTCACGATCCAGAGGTGATGACCGCGTTCCGCCGTGCCAACGCGGCCATGGCACGGCAACGAGGACGCACCGTCTGGATCAAGTCTGGTAGAAAAGGAACCATCGAACTCAACGGACATTGGCGTCCTTTCCAGATCGCCTTCATATTGCTGTGTCTGAACGGGATTGTCGATTCCGGCCATCCGGATCGAAAAGTGGCAGACCTGCTGTGGTTCCCGACGGGTGGTGGAAAGACCGAAGCTTATCTCGGCCTGATCGCCTTCACAGTGTTCCTCCGTCGGAGTCGAAAAGGGAAGCAGGGAGGTGGAGTCACCGCCCTGATGCGCTACACCCTGCGTCTGCTCACCTTGCAGCAGTTCGAGCGGGCCGCCACCCTCATCTGCGCGATGGAAACCATGCGCAGGGAGTCGCCTCAGGACTTGGGTACAGAGGCGATCTCCCTTGGTATGTGGGTGGGTAAAGCGGCGACGCCCAACAGGGTCAAGAATGCGGCAAAAAGCCTGGAACGCCTTCGAAAAGGCGAGGAGCTGCAGGAAGAGAATCCAGTGCAGCTGCATGCCTGCCCGTGGTGTGGAACCGCGATGGACGCTAGGAACTACGAGGTGGACGAGACGACGTGGCAGATGAGGATCTTCTGCTCCGACGAGTCGTGCGACTTCCACGGAGAGCTTCCGGTGTACGTCGTCGACGAGGTGATTTACGAAAAAAGGCCGACCCTGGTCATTGCAACGGTGGACAAGTTCGCCCAGATCGCATGGCGCTCGGACGTGGCTGCATTGTTCAACCGGGACCTCAACGACGGAACCCCTCCACCGGAACTGATCGTGCAGGACGAGCTGCACCTGATCTCCGGACCGCTCGGCAGTCTCACCGGTCTGTACGAGACCGCGGTGGACGCCGCCACCGACGGGGCCAAGGTCGTCGCCTCGACCGCGACCATCCGGCGGGCACACGACCAGGGACTGAACCTGTTCAACCGGGAAGTGCGTCAGTTCCCGCCCGGAGGACTGGACGCCCGGGATTCATGGTTCGCAGTGGAGGCGGCCGCAACGGACAAGGCGTCGCGAATGTACGTGGGACTGCTCACCCCGACCACCAGTCAGGCGACACTGCTGGTCCGAGCCTACTCGGCACTGCTGCACCATGCCGCTGCCGTCGACGGTCCGGATGCCGTCCGTGACGCCTACTGGACATTGGTGGGGTACTTCAACAGTCTGCGTCTTCTGGCCGCGGCCGAACTCCAGGTGCACGACGATGTTCAGGACCGACTCAAACTGCTGGCGGAACGTCACGGCGTCACTCCCAGGCCGGCCGATCTGCTGACGGAGTTGACCAGTCGGGTCAAATCCAGTGAGATTCCCAGCCGCCTCAGGGCTCTGGACCGCGCCCTTCCCGATGAGGCCTTGGACGTGGTCCTGGCCACGAACATGATCTCGGTGGGGGTGGACATCGATCGCCTGGGACTCATGACGGTCATGGGCCAGCCCCAGACGACGGCCGAGTACATCCAGTCGAGCAGCCGCGTCGGCCGACACCACCCAGGGTTGGTGGTGATGCTGTTCAACGGTGCCCGTTCCCGGGATCGGTCCCACTACGAGAACTTCGTCTCCTACCACTCGGCGCTCTACCGACAGGTGGAGTCGACCAGTGTGACACCGTTCTCGGCGCGGGCACGCGACCGTGCTCTTCATGCAGTCCTGGTGGGTATGGCCCGGTTGTTGTATCCGGAGGCCCGAAGCAACGAGGCAGCCGGACGGGTGGCGGAGTTCGAACATCTTCTCAAGAAGATCAAGGAGTCCGTCGTCGAACGCGTCAAGTCGGTCGCTTCCCACGAGACCGAAGCCACCGAGAAGGACATCGACAACTTTTTCGGAAAATGGCGTCAGCTGGCGGAAAACAATCCCGGGTTGGTCTATGAGGCTCCGCCGGTTTTTTGTCGGAGCGATGAACGTCAACCAGACGCCGCCCTGCTGCGATCCCACTCCGACGAGGACCTGGAAGATGCCTTCCCGACCTTGTGGAGCATGCGCGACGTCGATGTCGAGTCCGATCTCTACCTGGAGCGATGAACATGTCCATACGCGAACGAAGGGAACGACGAGCCCGATCCAGAGGTGAGGGAGCGAGGGAGTCTTCCCGGACTCCTCTGGGAGGGGTACGAAGAGCCCAAATGATCACCACCTACGGGGTCGGTGCTCTGGTGGCCATAGACGACCGCTCGTACGTGGTGAGCGGAATCGACTCCTGGAAGGTTGACGACTCCACAGCGATTTTCGAGCCTCGTCTGCAGCGACGGCTCGGAGTCCAAGGGTTCCGGCTCCCCCCTGCAGCCGAGCCACCGGCCGGCGACGGCGTGCGGGTCCGGCTCTTCCCGGAAATCTATTCCTGTTCGAATTGCCATGAACTCAAGAAATTTCGCGAGTTCGGTTCACCGCGAAGGAAGAATGTTTGTGGGGTGTGCGAAACACCGTTGAGCCCGTCCCGATTCGTGA
>CALGOD010000024.1 GCA_937957845.1 uncultured Nocardiopsis sp. | reverse complement strand
TACTCCAGCTCCCTCAGCTCGGCTTCGGCCAATCCGAGTTCACAGGCGATCCCGTGTGCGAGCCGGCTGACGCGACGCGAGTGCCCGTTCTCCACGTAGCCTCCCACCTCGGTCACACGTGACAGCGCACGCACCGTCTCGAGGTAGGTCCGCCGTACCTCCGCGTGGCGACGGAAGGCCGCCTGGGAGACCAACAACGGGGCGGAGGACCCCCGTCGGCCCGCCAGCCCCGTGACCCCGCAGGCCGCGGCGATGAGGACACCGCTGGAACCGATCGCCGCCCCCAGGGCGGACTGGGCGCGCAGTTCGTCCCGGACCGCGACACGCAGACGAGTGCGCAGCCGCTCGGCCCGGAGCACGGCCGCCGTCAGAGCGTCCACCGTCCAGGTGAGTGCGACCAGGACCGCCATCAGCAACATCGCCGGCACCGACGGCCCCGAGACGTCGAGGTGCTCGGCCAGGGGTCGGAAGGAGACCGCCAGGAGCGCCGCGACGAGGATCCTGCGGGCCACTCCCTCCACCCTCGGACTACGTCCCACGGCGATGTGCGGAAGCTCTCCCAGCGCCACCCCCAGGGAGGTCACCGCCACGACCTGCCAGGCGGAGTGGTGCAGGGGGCCCGATCCCAGGGTGAGCAGGAACGCGTAGCTGATCGCTCCGGCCGAGGCGACGGGCGCGGCCTCGCGGTGTCCGGGAAGGGTGATCCTGGCCAGCTCACCGGCCGCGATGACCAGACAGAACGACAGGGCCACGTAGGGTTCCACGAACCCGGTGACGGCCGTGCGGACCAGGGCCGCCAACGCGCAGGCCCCCACGACGGCGACCAGCACGGCGCGGACGGGGCGATGGGTGCGCCAGATCGGCCCGCGGGGGCGCTGGTGGTTCAGGGCCCCGCCCTCGGGCCCGTTCAGTGTCGTCCCGAAAGAACGGGGCGTGTCCGACTGGCTCTGCGTCATCATCGGTCACGCCCACCTGTTACCGCTTCGGCCGAGGCCGTGGACTCCGTGGAGGAGCCCTCCTCGGAGGCGGCGGACACCTCACCGCGGTCCTTGGTGACCACCGCGGCGGCGGCCTCCTCGGCGGCCTCGGATCCGTAGCAGCCGCCCGGCGGTTCGGTGACGTCCGGCGTCTCCCAACCCTCGCGTTCCACGGCGCGCACGAGCGCCTCCACCATCCTGGGGTCGAACTGGGTCCCGGCACAGGCCCGCAGTTCGACGATGGCCTCCTCCACCGACCACGCCTTGCGATAGGAACGCGTGGAGGTCAGGCAGTCGAACACGTCCGCGACGCTGATGATGCGCGCCGACTCGGGGATCTCCATCCCGACCAGCCCCATGGGGTATCCACGTCCGTCGAGCCGCTCGTGGTGGTGTCGGATCCCGGCCAGGGCCTCATCCAGAAAACTGATCTCCCGCACGATCTCGTAGCCGCGCGTGGGATGCAGCTTGATGGTCGCGTACTCCTCGTCGGTGAGTTTTCCGGTCTTCTGCAACACCCTGGTCGGAACTCCGAGTTTGCCGATGTCGTGCAGCATCCCGGCGTACCTGATCTTCTGTACCCGCTCGGCGGGCATACCCAGCTCCCGGGCGATCATGGCGGCGCCCTCCGCGACGCGCATGCAGTGGCCCCGGGTGTAGTAGTCCTTGGTCTCCACCGCCTGGCAGAGGGTGGCCAGCGTGGCCTCGTGCGCACGCACCTCGTCCTGTTGCTGCGCGAAGGTCCAGCGCGCGATGAACATGGGCAACAGCACCAACAGGGGCGCGACGAGACCGAGCCCTCCCCAGACCGCCGCGATCGCCAGGCCGAGCATCTGGTAACCCATGGAGGACAACTCCACGGCCAGCAGCGGCCGCCAGTGGAACCTGCCTCTGGGACCCTGCGGCCACAGGTCGCCCAGCGTCCACATCAGGACGGCGATCAGCGCCGAGTTGATCAGGGAGTGGGCCAGGACGGCCGCGACGTAGGGGACGACGATGGCGGGGAAGTCCTCCCTGCCGGGCTCCCCCACCGTTCCGCCGAGCAGGAGGTAGACGTGTCCGGCCGCGTAGGCCGCCAGCGCGAACTGCGCACCGTTGAACACCCGCTTGATGAGGCTCTGCCTACGGATGACGAGGCAGGAGGCGAAACCGACCACGGCCGCCCCGACCGGTCCGACCAGGACGACCGCGGCCAGGGACACCGCGGAACTCGGCGAGATCCCGGCTCTGACGCTCGTGAGAACCGCCGTGCTGATGGACTCGGCGACCACGAAGAGCACCGCCATCAGGGCCAGCGTGCGTAGGTCCAGACCCGTGTAGGGACCGACGAACATGACGACGACAGCACTGACGACGACGATTCCGATGTAGACACGCGCGCCCCCGGGAAGAGCCCGCACCCCCGTTCACCCCCTGCCGACTACGACCTGCCTGTCATGATTTCACCGGTTCTGTTCTACCACCAGGACCATCCGGTGAAGGTGGATGCGGCCCAAACAGTTGCCATAGCGATGTGAAGTACACCGACGAACATGTTGTCCCCTCTCCGAACGCAGACGCACCATCTTTTCCCCGGGCACGCCGCGTAAATTACGCCATTCGTTGGATATGGAGTCCAGTTTAACGGGCAACGACAGTGTCCTGATTACCCCTGGCCCGAACCACCTCCGACACACCACCCACAGACGGGATCAAATTCCGGAACATGGAATTACTAATTCAATTAGTGACAGCGGAAGATTACTCTACGTAAGACGCGCGAGCCGGGCACCGACCACCGAACCTCCATGGCGATGCCGATTCCCCCTCACGCTTGAGACCGCACTCACCAGGCATGACTACGCAAGGGGAGCAAGGCGATCGCAGCCCGGAAGCCATAGGGAAAATCATTCCGAGTCGGTTACGGCAGAGCCTTCCCGGGCGCGCCGGGCGTGTTGAGAACGGCACACCACGGCCGCACCGGAGGGACCGTGACCAAAACCCCGACAGGCAAGGGGATGGCGATATGAGATACCCACAAAATCCCACAAATTCCGCACATCACAACAGAACATGACAATCCAGAAAAGGGACATAGTGGACATAAAAAAATGGCGGAGGCTGGAATTCCAGCCTCCGCCATCACGTGAATCGGGTCGGGGACCGTCCCTCAGGCAGGCGCCCCCGGGGACTCCGTCCTCGTCTCACGGACCAACTGCTCCGTGCGCGCCCGCGCCAGGCGTTCGAGCACCTTGCTCCTGAGACCCGTCGGTACCGGGTCGCACCCACAGTGCTTGGCCACGAGCTTCTTCACCGCCTCTTCGAGGCCGTGTTCCTCCAGACAGGGGGCGCACTCGTCCAAGTGTCGCCGGATCTGATCGCAGTTGGACTCCTCGAGCTCACCGTCGATATAGGTGTAGAGCTTGTCGAGCACCTCACTGCACGGGGTGTCGGTGTGCTTGTCGTGGCCGCCGCTCATTGCCGCTCTCCTCGATCCGAACCGTTCTTCCCCCGTCCCTGCGCGGGTGTTCCCGAAGCGACGGCTGCGGCCTGCGCCGCCTCCCTCGCCGGCAGGAACCCCCGCTCCACCGCGTACTCCTCGAGCAGGGACCGAAGCTGGCGGCGCCCCCTGTGCAGGCGGGACATCACCGTCCCGATGGGCGTCCCCATGATCTCCGCGACCTCCTTATACGCGAAGCCCTCGACGTCGGCGAGGTACACCGCGATCCGGAAATCCTCGGGCAGCTCCTGGAGCGCCCGCTTGACGTCACTGTCGGGGAGATGTTCGAGCGCTTCAGCCTCGGCCGACTTCAAGCCCGACGACGTGTGCGACGCGGCCTGTACCAGCTGCCAGTCCTCGATGTCCTCGGTCCCGGCCTGCCTGGGCTCACGTTGCTTCTTGCGGTAGGAGTTGATGAAGGTGTTGGTGAGGATGCGGTAGAGCCACGCCTTGAGGTTCGTGCCCTGCTTGAACTGGTGGAACGAACCGAACGCCTTGGCGAAGGTCTCCTGGACGAGGTCCTCGGCGTCCGCAGGGTTACGGGTCATCCGCAGCGCCGCGGAGTAGAGCTGGTCCAGGTAGGGAAGCGCGTCCCTTTCGAACCGCGCGTCCCGTTCCTCGGCCGTCTCCTGCCCTTGACCCTGTTCCAAGCCCGTCGGCCTCCTCGTACCGTTCCCAGATGGGGCATCCATACCCCAACGATACGACCCCATGGCACGAACCCGCGCATCGACGCCTGGGGGCATCGACACCGCTTCCTCGCGCTCAAGGCACGCCCCGGCAGTCGGCATGGTCTTGTG
>CALGOD010000023.1 GCA_937957845.1 uncultured Nocardiopsis sp. | reverse complement strand
TCGGTGCCGTCGGAGACGGAGCTGTGGGAGTGCAGATCGATGCGCATCGCCGGGCGATTGTACGGAAGTGCGGCTCGACACGTCCGTGCGGACGGGGCCGTACCGACGATCTCAGTCCGTGGTCTCCCGGGGCGCTAGCGCCTCGGCGAGGAAAGGGCTGGGAGCGCCGAAAGGGGGCTCCAGCGAGACGCCCCCGTCCCGGATGTCGCGCAGGTCTCGGAGCGCGCTGATCTCGCACATGAGCATGGCGGTGTCCGTCGAGGCGAAGACCAGCCACAACCAGTGGGCGAGGGCCTCACCGGTGTAGGCGGCGCGCCGATCACGTCCCAGGTCCAGGTTCCACAACGTGACCTCGTGGCCGTCGAAGCGCAGCTTGGCGTCGGCGGCCGAGTCGCCGAAACCGTGACCGGGATCCGGCCCCTCCATTCCGGCGAGGCGGGCCCCGAGGCCGATGCCGGGGTCCTCCGCGACGATGACGATCTCTCCGACACCGCCAATCAGGTCGGGCCCCGAAAGCGCGACGGCGACGGCCAAGGCACCGCTTCGCTCGTCACCGCACTCGGCGAAGCCGGTGACCACCCAGTTGCTCGGCATCGGCCAGGGGATCCACACCGGAACCTGTGCCTGGGACAGGAGTGCGCTCAGGGGCGCGGCCCCAGGGGCGCGCACCCGCTGCAGGGGCGCCACCGCTCCGTGGACGTCACACTGCCAGGCGCTGGTCCACAGCCCCGGAGGCTGGACCGCGCGCCCGCAGCGGGGACACGTGGGCTCGGACTTCATGCTGCTCAGGGTCTACCCGACACGTTCGTCCGGAAAACTCGCCGCGCCCGGAGCGGGGGCGGCATCCGCCCCCGCGAACGCCGGAAGGACGGCCCTAGCGGCGTTTCTGGTTGGCCGTCATCCGGGCGCGCTCCTTCTGGTCCAGGACGACCTTGCGGATGCGCACGTGCTCGGGGGTGAGCTCCACGCACTCGTCCTCACGGCAGAACTCCAGGGCCTGCTCCAAGGAGAGCCTTCGCGGCGGCACCAGGCGCTCCAGCTCCTCACCGGTGGCCGAGCGCATGTTGGTGAGCTTCTTCTCCTTGGTGATGTTGACGTCCATGTCCTCCGAACGCGCGTTCTCACCCACGACCATGCCCTCGTAGACCTCGGTGCCCGGCTCGACGAAGAGCGTGCCGCGCTCCTGGAGGTTGAACATCGCGAACGCGACGGCCGCTCCGGGACGGTCCGCCACCAGGGAGCCGTTGGCGCGGGTGCGCAGTTCACCGAACCACGGCTCGAACTTCTCGAAGACGTGGTGGGCGATACCCGTGCCGCGTGTCTCCGTGAGGAACTCGGTCCGGAAACCGATGAGGCCGCGGGAGGGCACCAACCAGTCCATCCGCACCCAGCCGGTGCCGTGGTTGACCATGTTCTCCATGCGACCCTTGCGGACACTGAGCAGCTGGGTGATCGCGCCCATGTGCTCCTCGGGGGCGTCCACGGTCAGGCGTTCGACGGGCTCGTGCACCTTGCCGTCCACGATCCTGGTGACCACCTGGGGCTTGCCGACGGTCAGCTCGTAGCCCTCGCGGCGCATCTGCTCGACGAGGATGGCCAGGGCCAGCTCCCCGCGGCCCTGCACCTCCCAGGCGTCCGGGCGCTCGGTCGGCAGGATCCGCAGCGACACGTTACCGACGAGCTCCCTGTCCAGCCGCTCCTTGACGAGACGAGCGGTGACCTTGGTGCCCTTGGCCTTACCGACCAACGGCGAGGTGTTGGTGCCGATGGTCATGGAGATGGCGGGCTCGTCGACCTGGATCAGCGGCAGCGGGACCGGGTTCTGTGGGTCGGCGATGGTCTCGCCGATCATGATGTCATCGATGCCGGCGATGGCGACGATGTCACCGGGACCGGCCTTCTCGGCGGGCTTGCGCTCCAGTCCCTCGGTCATGAACAGCTCGGTGAGCCTGACCTGCCGGACACTGCCGTCGGCGCGGATCCACGCCACGTGCTGGCCCTTGCGCAGCTCCCCCTGCTGGACGCGGCACAGTGCCAGACGGCCCAGGAACGGGGAGGCGTCCAGGTTGGTGACGTGGGCCTGCAAGGGTGCGCCGGGGAGGTACTCGGGGGCCGGGATGGTCTTCAGGATGGTGCTGAACAGCGGCACGAGGTTGTCGTTGTCGGGAACGCTGCCGTTGGCGGGGCGCTCCAGGGAGGCCCTTCCGTCCCGGGCGCAGGCGTAGACGATCGGGAAGTCGATCTGGGACTCGTCGGCGTCCAGGTCCATGAACAACTCGTAGGCGTCGTCCACGACCTCGGCGATGCGACTGTCGGGCCGGTCGACCTTGTTGATGACGAGGATGACCGGAAGCTTGGCCTCCAAGGCCTTACGGAGCACGAAACGGGTCTGGGGAAGGGGCCCCTCGCTGGCGTCGACGAGCAGGACCACACCGTCGACCATCGACAGGCCACGCTCGACCTCGCCGCCGAAGTCGGCGTGGCCGGGGGTGTCGATGATGTTGATGACCACGTCCTCGCCCTCGGGCGTGGTGTAGTGGACGGCGGTGTTCTTGGCGAGAATGGTGATGCCCTTCTCGCGTTCCAGGTCATCGGAGTCCATCACCCGGTCGTGAACGTCCTGGTTCTCGCGGAACACTCCGGACTGCCAGAGCATGGCGTCGACGAGCGTCGTCTTGCCGTGGTCCACGTGGGCCACGATCGCGACGTTGCGGAGATCGCCACGACGTGCGGAGCCCTCGACGGGTGTAGCGCTGGACATGGGAAAGTCTCGTTTCCTGTACTGGGAAGAGACCGTAGATTGCCACGGCCCGTTACTTATTTTATGCGGCCATAGCGGGTCGACGAGTAAACGTGTGCCTCCGCCCGGACGGCGGACCACCCGGTGTGACGGTCCCCACCACGCGAGGCCCCGGCGGACCGCTGGAGTCACCGTCGCCGCATCAGGGACGTGTGACCGCTCCCGCCGTGAGCAGGGGTTCGACCGTGCCGAGGAGGGGCACGTCGGCGGGAAGCCAGTCCAGGGTACGCAGGTCCGTGGCCGCGAGCCAACGCAAGGAGAGGTGCTCCAGGGGTCTGGGTTCTCCGGAGAGCAACTCCGCACGCCACAGTCTCAGCACGGCGGGGCGTGTGTGGGCACGGCCGGGCGCGGGGAAGGGAACGTCCACCCCGAGCTGATGCAGGGGACGGACCACGACTCCGAGTTCCTCCCGGCACTCGCGGACCAGGGCCTGGGCCGCCGTCTCCCCCGGGTCGACCTTGCCACCGGGGAACTCCCATCGGCCGCGTAGGGCCTCGGGTTCCGCGCGTTGGGCGGCCAGGACGCGGCCGTCGCGGATGACGGCGGCGCCCACCACGATCAGGGTCTGCTGCTCCACGATGCCCCAGCGTAGCGGGGGGCTACGACATTTCGGGGTCGGGGAACGCGGGGCCGGGGTCGTTCCCGCGCGCGACGGACCGCAGCCGGTGCGCCAGGGCCGTGTGTCGGCGTCCGGACGAGGCGTTGCGGACCGCCTGGGCCAGGGCTCGGCGGGAACCGACGAGCACGACCAGTTTCTTGGCCCTGGTGACGGCCGTGTAGAGCAGGTTGCGCTGCAGCATCATCCAGGCGCTGGTGGTGACGGGAACGACCACGGCGGGGTACTCGCTGCCCTGGGAGCGGTGCACGGTG
Organism: uncultured Nocardiopsis sp.; assembly: GCA_937957845.1. GTDB lineage: Bacteria > Actinomycetota > Actinomycetes > Streptosporangiales > Streptosporangiaceae > Nocardiopsis. The sequence goes on along the minus strand of CALGOD010000023.1, from coordinate 3,156 downwards.
ACGGCGTAGGCGTGGGCGAGCTCGTCGAGTTCGGCGAAGTCGTAGGCGACGTCCTCGTCCTCGTCCGTACGGACCAGGACCTCCTGGGCGACGGAGTCGATGCCCGTCACCACGCCGAGGGTTCCGTTGAAGACCCCGTTCTCCCCCTTCTCGTAGTTGTTGCGGACCTGCGTGACCTTGTCACCGACGCGGAAGACGCGTCCACCGAAGCGGCGTTCGGGAACGTGGTCGCCCGAGGGGGTGATGGCCGCCTGGAGCGCGATGTTGAGGTTGGTCGCACCGGCCGGACCGCCCTTCATGGGGGTGAGGACCTGCACGTCCCGACGCGGGTCGAGGCCGAACCGGCGCGGGATACGGCGGGCGACCACGTCCACGGCCATCTCGGCGGCGTCCTCCGACTCCTCACAGGGAAAGAGGAAGAAATCGGACATGCCCTGGAAGTGCGGCGGTTCGCCGTTGTTGATCCGGTGGGCGTTGGTGATCACCCCCGAGTGCTGGGCCTGGCGGAAGACATGGGTCAGGCGCACGTTCGGGACGGGCGAGTCCCCGTCGAGCAGGTCCCGCAACACCTGTCCGGCCCCCACGGAGGGGAGCTGGTCCACGTCACCGACGAACAACAGGTGCGCTCCGGGCGGGACCGCCTTGACCAGCTTGTTGGCCAGCAGTACGTCCAGCATGGAGGCCTCGTCCACCACCAACAGGTCACAGTCGAGAGGGTTGTCCCGGTCGTAGGCGGCCTCCCCGCCCGGACGCAGCTCCAGGAGCCGGTGCACCGTGGAGGCCTCGATGCCGGTCATCTCGGTGAGGCGCTTGGCGGCGCGCCCGGTGGGTGCGGCCAGGATGATCTTGGCCTGCTTGGCGGCCGCCAGGGTGACGATGGAGGCCACGGTGAAGGACTTTCCACAACCCGGCCCGCCGGTGAGCACGCACACCTTCTCGGTGAGCGCCAGACGTACGGCCTCGCGTTGGGCCTCGGCGAGTTCGGCGCGCGTTCGGGACCGCAGCCACTCCAGGGCCGTGTCCCAGTCCACCCCGGCGAACGCGGGCATACGATCGACCGGGTGTTCGAGGAGGGTGCGCAGGCCGGAGGCCAGACCGATCTCGGCCCGGTGCATGGGCACCAGGTAGACGGCCCGCACGGGCTCGCCCTCGGGGCCGGGAACGGTCTCGCGGACCACCCCCTCGGTCGCCACGAGTTCGGCGATGCACTCGATCACCAGACCGGAGTCCACCTGGAGGATCTTCACCGCGGCGGAGATGAGCTTCTCCTCGGGCAGGTAGACGTGTCCGTCACCGATGGACTCCGAGAGGGTGAACTGGATACCGGCCATCACACGTTGCGGACTGTCGTGCGGGATGCCGACCGCACGGGCGATGGTGTCGGCGGTCTTGAAGCCGATCCCCCACACGTCGGCGGCCAGGCGGTAGGGCTCCTTCTGCACGACGTCGATGGAGGCGTCGCCGTACTTCTTGTAAATGCGCACGGCCAGGGAGGTGGTGACCTGCACTCCCTGGAGGAAGACCATCACCTCCTTGATGGACTTCTGTTCCTCCCAGGCCTCGGTGATGAGCTTCGTGCGTTTGGGGCCCAGGCCGGGCACCTCGACGAGCCGCTCGGGACTCTCCTCGATGACGTCCAGGGCATCGGTGCCGAAGTGGTCGACGATACGCTCGGCCATCTTCGGGCCGATGCCCTTGATCAGCCCCGAGCCGAGGTAACGACGAATACCCTGGATCGTGGCGGGCAGGACGGTCGTGTAGTCGTCCACGTGGAACTGGCGCCCGTACTGGGGGTGGGAGCCCCAGCGCCCGTGCATGCGCAGAGCCTCCCCGGGTTGGACCCCCATGAGGGAACCGACGACGGTGAGCAGGTCGCCACCGCGTCCGGTGTCGACGCGGGCGACGGTGTACCCGGTCTCCTCGTTGGCGTAGGTGATCCGTTCCAGGACTCCTTGAACGACGGCGGACCGGACGGTCTTGTCGGACACGTGGCCGTCCTTTCCGGGGTCAGACCCCCTCCGATGACTGCTCCGGCCCCTCGTACAGCGGCGGCATGTCCTCGCCCAGAGCGGCGAGCACCCGATCTCGGTCCGCCCGTCGCAGGCTCCTGGCGACCAGGACGTAGGAGTGCCGGAGCATCTCCAGGATCTCCTCGTCGGGCACCGTGCCGTCCAGGAGGACGGAGTTCCAATGTTCCTTGTTCATGTGGTAACCGGGGGTGACGTCCGGGAATCGGGCGCGCAGCTCCAGCGCGAGTCCCGGGTCGCACTTGAGGTTCACCACGGCCGTGCCCTCCGCGTCGCCTCCTCCCCTGAGGAGGGCGAACATCTTCTGGCCCGCCACCTTGTAGACCAGGGCCTGGGGGCCGAAGGGCTCGCTCTCCCCCGCTTCGGGGAACCACAGGGCCGCGTCGACGAACCTCCCGGGGACCATGGACGCTCCCTTCCTCCTGTGGACCTCGACGATGACGGAGACCACCGACGTTCGACGGTCTCCGCCTGTGGACGGGGTGGTGGGGTCGGCCTCCCCTCCTGAGGAGGGAGGGCGTGGCGGTTCCCGGAGGGAACGCGCGGCGGAGTTCGGTTCAGAGGAGTCCGTAGTGGGCGCGACCCTCGCGGGAGAGCATGTACACCACCATCATGGCGGTGAAGCCCAAGGGGACGATCGCGAAGAAGTCCCCGGCGAGCAGATTCCACAGCAGGAGCGCGCCCGCGGCCGCCTGGAAGACCACGACCCCCCAGAACACTCCGACGGTGCGTCGACGGATCCTTCCGGCCAACAGGGTGGACAGCAGTCCGTAGGCGCCGGTGATCACGGCCATCGCCCCCATCATGGCGCGTACCGTCTCGACGTCGACCGCGAACTCCACGCCCTCCTGTTCCGCGAGCTCGGCCTGTTGTCGCATGACCTCCGTCATGGCCTCGGCCGGCACGACCAGCCCCATGAGGAAGAGGGCGGACAGGGCGAGACCACAGGCACCGCCCACGAACATGAGGGTGCGCACGACCGCCACCTTCTTGGGCAGGGGCGCGTCGGGGCTCAGAGCACCGAATCCGCCTCCGAAGTCCGACGTCCTCCGCGGCGGCAGGCCGCCCTGTGTTCCGTCGGGGTCGTACGGGTCCTGGCCAGAGGGAAACACGGACGTCCTCCGAAGGA
>CALGOD010000022.1 GCA_937957845.1 uncultured Nocardiopsis sp. | reverse complement strand
AGCCTACGAAATGTGCGAGCTCGAACATCTCGTCGACGTTGTGCCAGCCGAGGATGGCACCCAGGGCGTCGGCCCCGGTGATGAAGTACAGCTCCACCTCGGGCCCGTACTTGGCACGCATCTCACGTAGCGTGTCAAGGGTATAGGTGGGTCCGGCGCGATCGATCTCCATGCGGTCCACCCGGAACTGCGGGTTCTCGGCGGTCGCGATGACCGTCATCAGGTAGCGGTCCTCGGAGGGGGTGACCTTGGCCAGATCCTTCTGCCAGGGTCGACCGGTGGGAACGAACACCACTTCGTCGAGTTCGAAGAGGTGCGCGACCTCGCTGGCCGCCACGAGGTGTCCGTGGTGAATGGGATCGAAGGTACCACCCATGATGCCGACCTTGGTCGGGGCGGTCCCACCCCGTAGCGCGGAGGGACCTGCGCCCTGGGGGGCACCGGAAGCTTCGTGCGCCACTGTGCGCTCCGTTTCGCCGTGGAAATTGCCAGGATCGGCCAACCGAGAGTAGCCGACCGCGACACCACCGCCGTCCCCTTACTCCCCTTTTCGTCCCTGCTCTGGAACAACGAGTACCATGTGCTCTTCCTTCCCGGGGGATTCCGGCGACACGGAATTTCGCGTCATATCTCGATCGCCGAAACCGTGGCCAAGCGCGATCCCGGCACATAGCATGCCGGTATGGCCAACACACCAGACCGCGTTCGCGTCCGGCTCTCCGAGATCTCTCCCCGTGCCTACGAGCATCCCGCCGACCGCGGAGCCCTGGTCGCACTGCGTTCTCTTCGCGGGTTCGACGAGGTGTTCAAGCGCATGTCCGGCCTGTTCAACGAGCGGGCCCTGCGACTGATGTTCCTCTCCGGCTCGGTACGGGTCGGTCCCACCCAGTTCCCCCACCTGTACGACTACGTGCGCGACGCCGCCTACGTCCTGGACCTGGACGAGGTGCCCGAGCTCTACATCCAGATGAACCCCCGGCCGAACGCCATGGCGATCGGCAGCCAGCGCCCGTTCATCGTCATGACCACGGGCCTGTTCGAACTCCTGGACGCACAGGAGCAACGCTTCGTCATCGGTCATGAGGTCGGCCACATCCTCAGCGGCCACGCCGTCTACCGCACCATGCTGCTGGCCCTGATCCAACTGGCGGCCCGCGTGGCGTGGGTCCCCCTCGGGTTCATCGGGCTGCAGGCCATCGTCGCCGCATTGGAGGAGTGGTACCGCAAGTCGGAGCTCTCCTGTGACCGCGCCGGACTCCTCGCCTGCCAGGACCCCGAGGCGGGCAAGCGCGCCCTGATGAAGATGGCGGGCGGGTCCAGTCTCGCCGAGATGAACCCCGACGCGTTCCTGGAGCAGGCCCGCGAGTACGAGTCCGGGGGCGACGCCCGCGACGGTCTGCTCAAGCTGCTCAGCCTGATGGGCCAGACACACCCGTTCGCCGTGGTGCGCCTCTCCGAGATGCACCGGTGGCTCGAGGAGGGCTCCTACCACCGCATCATCGGTGGCGACTACCCGCGCCGCTCCTCCGACCGCGACGCCAAGATCGGCGAGGAGGCGCGCAACGCGGCCAGGTCCTACAAGGAGGCGTGGGAGCGCTCGGGCGACCCTTTGATCGGTACCCTGCGTGACGTGGCCGGAAGCGCCGCCAGCGCGGGCGGAAAGATCTTCGACACCGTCGCCGACCGTTGGCGCGGCGGCCCCGCCCGTGGCGACAAGGACTCGGCCAGGTCCTCCTGACCCCGACAGGACGGTCTCCCTGCCCCGAGACCCCTCTCGGCGACCGTACCGCCCCGTCCGAGGGCACACGGGTCACGACCACGACCTCCACATCACACGCCTTGGGCGTGCGCGGTCGTCACAGACCGGACAGGTACCCCCGCACCTCCCGCCAGGCACGGTGTGCGGGATCGATGACCGCGAAATGGTCGGCCCCCACGATCTCGCGATAGTCCACGTCGTCCCCGGCGGCGCGCGCGGCGGCCACGTAGTCGCGGCTGTGCTCCACGGGGACGCGCTGGTCCTCGTCACCGTGCACGACCAGCTGGGGAAGCCCCAGCGGCACCCGGGACACCGGCGAGCTCTCGCCATACGTCCGTGCCGCGGGCGCGGGCCCCAGGAACGGTCCGACCGCCCCCTCGCCCAGCCCTTCTGCGGCGCAGCGCCCCAGGTCGGTGATGGGGGCCAGCGCGACCACGGCGGTCACGGGCGTCCTACCGGTGTCGAGTGCGCTGAGCAGGGCCAGGTGACCGCCCGCGGAATGGCCGATGGACACCACCCGACCAAGGTCGTGGCGACCCGGACCACGGGCCGCGGTCTCGCCGAGCAGGGTCAGGGCGGCCTCGACGTCCTCCAGGGTCTGCGGCCATCCTCCGCCGTCGTCTCCGGTACGGCGGTACTCCACGTTCCACACCGCCCATCCGGCGTCGACCAGGTCCTGGGAGAGCGGGTCCATGAGGGAGGCGTCGAACCGGTCGCGCCACCAGCCTCCGTGCAGCAGCACGGCGACGGGGGCCGGGCCGCCGCCCTCCGGCTCCCGGATGTGCGCGATCTGGCTGGGGTGGTCTCCGTAGGCCACGGTCGTCCGCACGTGTCCCTCCTCGTCCTGGCACTGCTCGCCCGCCGGACGCTAGATCGGAAGAGCACACGTCTGAACTCCAGTCACAAGACGGAATCTCG
>CALGOD010000021.1 GCA_937957845.1 uncultured Nocardiopsis sp. | reverse complement strand
CACGACCCTACGCCCCGGCCGCCGGGTTATCCACGGACCGCACGCGCCTTTCGGCGGGTCCGCGCCGGAGGGGAGGACTCAGGGCAGGGTGAGGATCTCGGCCCCGGACTCGGTGATGACGATGGTGTGCTCGAACTGGGCGGTCCACTCGCCGTCGGCCGTCACCGCGGTCCAACCGTCGTCCCAGATCTCGTACTCCACGCCCCCGAGGGTGATCATCGGTTCGATGGTGAAGGTCATCCCCGGCACCATGACGGTGTCGGCGCGCGGGTCGTCGTAGTGCGGCACCACCAGGCCGGAGTGGAACTCCGGTCCCACACCGTGGCCGGTGAAGTCCCGGACCACGCCGTAACCGAAGCGCTTGGCGTAGGACTCGATGACCCGGCCGATCACGTTGATCCGACGTCCCGGGCGGCACGCCTTGATGCCGCGCATGGTCGCCTCCCTGGTCCGCTCGACCAGGAGCCGGTGCTCCTCGCTGACGTTCCCGGCCAGGAAGGTGGCGTTGGTGTCACCGTGCACACCGTCCTTGTAGGCGGTGATGTCGATGTTGACGATGTCACCGTCGGAGATCTCCCGGTCGTCGGGGATGCCGTGGCAGATCACCTCGTTGAGGGAGGAGCACAGCGACTTCGGGTAGCCCTTGTAACCGAGGGGACTGGGGTAGGCGCCGTGGTCCAACAGGAACTCGTGACCGATCCGGTCCAGTTCGTCCGTGGTCACCCCGGGCGCGACGTGCTTGCCGACCTCCTCCAGGGCCTGCGCCGCGATCCGGCCGGCCACCCGCATCCGCTCGATGGTCTCGGGGGTCTGTACGTCGCCCAGAACCCCCTCCACCGGGTGCTTCCGTCCGACATACTCCGGCCGGACGATGTGGGAGGGAACCGAACGTTGTGGCGAAATTCGCCCAGGAACCAGCGGAGTACTCATGGACACCGATTGTAGTTCGTGGGTGGGGCCACGGTGTCTGCGCGAGGGACGCCGCCGGGTGTGAGGGGACACTCCGCGTGGGTAGACCGCACGGGACGGCCGGGCGGCCGCACCGCGGACGCCGCCGAGAGGAAGGAAGTGACGGTGAGCCGGGAGAAGTCGCAGGGCGACTGGTGGTACTGCCTCAAGCACGGGCGTGTGGAACACGGTCCGGGGTGCCCTGACAAGGTGCGCATGGGTCCCTACCCGGACGAGGCCACGGCCGCCGACGCGATGAACATCGCGGCCGAGCGCAACGAGGCGTGGGACCTCCAGGACGAGGAGGAGGAGCGCTGACCAGGGGAGGGAGCCGGCGGCCGCGGCCGGGTCGGGCGTATCCCGTTTCGGGGCCTCTGACAAGATCGGGGTATGAGCGAACACAGTACATCCGAGGCCACGGACATCGCCGGACTGTCCGTCGCCGTCCTGGGCGGTACGGGCGATCAGGGGCGCGGGCTGGCCCGGCGCTTCGCCCTGGCGGGGCACACCGTCCACCTCGGTTCACGTAACGCCGAGCGAGCGGAGAAGGTCGCCCGCACCCTCTCGGAGGGTGAGGCCGCTCCGATCGACGTGCGCGGCCTGGACAACGCCGCGGCGGCCGAAGCCGGTGACATCGTCATCATCGCCGTGCCTTGGGAGGGGCACAGAGAGCTGCTGGAGGAACTGGCGGGGCCGCTGTCGGGCAAGATCGTCGTCGACTGCGTCAACCCGCTCGGTTTCGACAAGCGGGGCCCCTACGCCCTCGACGTCGCCGAGGGAAGCGCCGCCCAACAGGCCGCCGAGGTGCTCCCGGAGAGTCGGGTCACGGCCGCCTTCCACCACGTCTCCGCGGTGGTGCTGTTGGACCCCGAGGTCGAGGAGGTCGACCTCGACGTCCTGGTACTGGGGGAGGACCGTGAGGCCACCGACGTGGTGCGGGCCCTGGCCGAGCGCATCCCCGGGGTGCGCGGCGTCTTCGGGGGACGGTTGCGCAACGCCCACCAGGTCGAGGCGTTGACCGCCAACCTCATCGCGATCAACCGGCGCTACAAGACCCACTCGGGCATCCGGATCACCGGTCTGTGACCGTGGCCGCCGCCCGCCCCACGGAGGCGCCCGCGGTGCCGGTCGCATCGGCCGACCGGCACCGCGGACCGGGGTTCAGGACACCCACTCCTTGACCTTGCCGATCAGTGCGGCCGGGTTCTCGCCCACGGGCGTCACGTTGAGCCGGGTGACCCCCGCCGCGCGGAAGGCCTCCACCCGCTCGCGCACGTAGGACTCGGGGCCGACCATGTTGGTCAACTCCACGAACTCCTCGGGCACCGCGGCGGCGGCCTCGTCCTTCTTCCCGTCCAGGTACAGGTCCTGGATCTTCTCCGCCGCCTCCTCGTAGCCGTACCGGCGTGCGACCGTGTTGTAGAAGTTCTTGCCCTTGGCGCCCATGCCGCCGACGTACAGGGCGATCATCGGCCGCACCAGGTCGAGCAGTCTCTTGGTGTCCTCGCCCTCGCCGATGGCGAGCAGGCCGCCGGCGGAGATCTCCAGCTCGCCCAGGGAGGGGTCGCGGCGGGCCCTGCCCTCGGCCAGGGAGCGCCCCCACACCTCGTCGGCCTTCTCGGGGATGAAGAGGTGCGGCAGCCAGCCGTCGGCGATCTCGGCGGTCATGGCCACGTTCTTCATGCCGAGAGAGGCCACGTAGACGGGGATGTCGGGACGCACGGGGCGGTTGATGAGCTTGAGGGGCTTGCCCAGGCCCGTGCCCTTCTCCGGGGGGAGGGGCAACTGGAAGACGGTCCCGTCATGGGTCAGTCGTTCCTCGCGGGCCCAGAGTTTGCGGCAGATCTCGATGGTCTCGCGGGTACGGGCGAGCGGCTTGGAGTAGGGCACGCCGTGAAAGCCCTCGATGACCTGGGGGCCGCTGGCGCCCAGGCCCAGGATGGCGCGTCCGCCGGACAGGTCGTCCAGGCCGGCGGCGGTCATCGCGATGAGCGCGGGCGTACGGCTGTACAGCGGCAGGATGGCCGAGCCGATGGCCACGGTCTCGGTACGGGCCGCGATGTAGCCCATGAGGGTGGGGCTGTCGAACCCGTAGACCTCGGCGACCCACACCGTGTCGAGTCCGGCCTTCTCCAGTTCGACCACCTGGTCGACGGCGGCCTTGGGTTCGCCCGCGTACTGGAGCGGCATCGAGATGCGCATCTGTCCTCCCGGGAGGGCCGGAACCCC
>CALGOD010000020.1 GCA_937957845.1 uncultured Nocardiopsis sp. | reverse complement strand
TCGACGCGCTGGAGTCGGGACCTGCATCCTTGGCCCAGTTGGTGCAGATCACCGGCCTGGCACGGCCGACGGCCCACCGCCTGGCCGTGGCACTGGAGCGGCACCGCATGGTCACCCGCGACAGCCAGGGACGGTTCGTCCTCGGGCCACGCCTGGGCGAGCTCTCCATCGCCACCGGCGAGGACCGGCTGCTGGCCGTGGCCTCGCCCGTCCTGGTCCAGCTGCGCGACCTGACCGGTGAGAGCGCCCAGCTCTACCGCCGCCAGGGGGACCTGCGGGTGTGCGTGGCCGCCTCCGAGCGCAGCAGCGGTCTGCGCGACACGGTACCCGTCGGCAGCGAGTTGCCCATGAACGCCGGTTCGGCCGCGCAGGTGCTGCTGGCGTGGGAGGACGCCGACCGCATCCGCCGCTCCCTGGTGGGCGCCCGCTTCACCGCGGCCAGCCTGGCCCACGTGCGCCGCCGCCGGTGGGCCCAGAGCGTCGCCGAGCGCGAGCAGGGCGTCGCCTCGGTGTCGGCGCCGGTGTCCGGTCCCGGTGGGCGCGTGATCGCGGCGGTGTCCGTGTCCGGCCCGATCGAGCGGCTGACCCGTTCCCCCGGGCGGATCCACTCACAGGCCGTGTTGTCCGCCGCCGAGAAGATCAGCGAGTCCCTGCACACCTACGAGGGCGCCCGCTGACCACGACGGGCCGTCGGTCCACGACCGACGGCCGACTCCCGCGCTCTGCGACCCTCGGAGAACACGAAGGGCCCCGCCCTGGTGGGCGGGGCCTCGTTCTGGTACCCCCGAGCGGATTCGAACCGCCGTTACCGCCTTGAGAGGGCGGCGTCCTAGGCCACTAGACGACGGGGGCCTTGCCGTTCGATGCGGGGCATCGGAAGACGATACCCACTCGAACCGGACATCGGTGACGATCACCGGCCAGAAAAAAAGCTCCCAACCGACTGAGAGCTCTTCCTCTGTTCGTACCCCCGAGCGGATTCGAACCGCCGTTACCGCCTTGAGAGGGCGGCGTCCTAG
>CALGOD010000019.1 GCA_937957845.1 uncultured Nocardiopsis sp. | reverse complement strand
ATCACCCGAGCCGTGCTCGTTCTTCAACTCAAAGAAGCAGGATGAAAAAGGCTCACTGCGCCACCTCGGCCTGGTTCTGACCGGGAGCATGAAACAAGGCGTTTGGAAGAAGTATCAGGACACAGCTCACAAGAACCACACCGCCGATGGCCGGGTCAACCGTGTCTGGGCCTATTTCGAACCCGAACCGGCCTCGGCCCGGGCAAGTTGGCCCCGACCCAAGTGCACCACCGGCTGGGACGTCTTCGGCGGACTGTTACTGGCGGCAGTGATCCTGTTCCCCTTCTCCGTCCTGCTGAAGTCCGCTCTGAGCCACGGCAGCATGGGGGCTCTTCTCTCCTGCCTGGTCGTACTCGTCTTCGTAACTGCCGCCTGCTGGCACATCGCCCTCTGGCACCACAAACGGCGGCGCATGCTCGCCGCGCTCAAGGAGCAGAACCCCCAACTCCCCCCGTCCTCTCCCCCCAAGGGGGGCTTCACCGACCATGTGGAGCGCACCTTCGAGCACTACTTCGCCAAATACGCCCCTGACCCTGAGAACCCGGCCGCGTGGTTGGAAGAGACCAAGGGAGTTCGCCGCTCCCTACGCGAGGAGGTCGCACGAGTCTATCGTGAAAGCGATGTCCGATCTGGTCAGGTGAACTGGCTGATCCGCTTCCTGGTACGTGACGTGCGATGGCGTTGGCGCGAAGGTCTGCCCCTGAAACCGCAAGAGATTCACCACCTGGACACAGCGGTCAAGGCCCGTTGTATGGTCCTGTGTCTGCTCTCCGCGGTGGGGACGGTGTCTCTCATCAGCACCGCCTTCCAGCACTCACCGGTGAGCACTGTGGGATGTGTTCTTCTGGCAGGACTGGCATCCAGATTCGCGATCCCCCTGTGGTTGAAGCTTCACAGCGAACGGCGACGCCACGACGAGGAGTTACGGGAACGTTCGGACAAACTCGCAGCTCGTAAGGCCGAGTACGAGCGCTGGAAGAACAAGATCGACGCGCTCATGCCCGCTGAGAGCGAGATGGAAAAGTGGCTGGAGGCCGACAAGACCCTGATCCTCCACCAGGCGTTACTGTATTACCGTCTGGATTGGCATGAGGTCATCGCCCACGCCTTTCTCCCCACGCCGGACCGCCCCTGTAAGAAAGCAAAGATCCAAGGCGGACCCTGGCGATACTCGAAATACGAGATCAGGATCTTTCTGGTGACCAACGAGGGCGTCCGCGAAGCCTCCGCTGACCTCGACTTCGAAAGTGGCGTGTGGCAGCGCAGTGAGCGAGACAACTACCGCTTCGACGCGCTCTCCTCCGTACAAGTCGAGATGTCCAGTGAGCACCGCTACACACTCAACATCACGCTGACGAACGGACCCACCAAAAGCATGGTCGTCTCAGAGTCTCTGACCGGCCGAGCAGCGGACGAGAACGAGCAGGACGAGATGACCAAGGTCAACCTCGAAGCAGCCGGTTTCCCCCACACTCTACGCATTCTCGAGGGCATCGCTGCGGAAGGCAAACCCTGGTTCGACCGCGAGGCGAACACAGCCCCTTCCAACGAGTCCGACCCTCCTACAGCAGCCTGATCCTGGGAATGCCCTGAAGGTGTCGCAGAATCCACCCCAGAAGTAAGGCCCGCCATCACGACACCTCTCATCTGGGAACCCACCGAGAACATAGCCGTACCGGGGCACCCGAGCACGCGCGCCTCATCAGCCGGTAGCGTGCAGCCGGAGGCTGCACACCACCCATCGGAACACGGATCACCGCAGCACAACCGAGCACCCATCTCCGCCCCTACC
>CALGOD010000018.1 GCA_937957845.1 uncultured Nocardiopsis sp. | reverse complement strand
GGTGGTCTTGCCGACCCCGCCCTTGAGGCTGAGTACGGCCACCCGGTGGTGTCCGTTCGCCACCGGCGTGCAGGCGCGGGCCACCAGTTCACGTTGACGCAGCACCTTGGGGGACTCGCCGGGGTTGATCAGACCGAGGGAGGCCGTGTGCACTGCCCGGCGCCATCCACCGCTGGGCCCTTGGCGCCGGTTGCGCACGAGGGTGGCGGCGTTGAGGGAGTCGGCGGTCTCTCGTTCCTGGTCGACGTTCCTTCGGACCGGTTCCCGATCGGTACTCGGCCGGATCGCCGGGACCGAAGGCGTCTCCGGGCCGAGCCGGACCGTCGACACCTCCGTGCTCGGTGGGGCCTCCGGAATCGGCGGTACGGGCGGCGCGAGGTCGGCGCGCGGACCGGTGAGCGTGCGCGGCGGCTCGGGGTGGCTCCTGACGGGTGCGACCGGGGTGGGGTCGCTTCGCTCCTCCTCCGGGAAGCCCTCGCCCCGATCCGCCTCCAGCGGCGGCAGCTGTTCGGGCTCGGGCACGTCGGAGTCGTGGCGCGGCCGGCGGGGCGCCAAGGGGTCGGGGTTCCCGCCCGGCCGTGTGGGACGTTGCAGGCGCTGCCGCTGTGGACGTTCCGGACGCCTGCGCGAGACCCCCGGCAGCAGGCGGACCGTGCTCCCCCGCATGTCGTCCTCGACGTCGGCGATGTCGGCGGTGTCATCGGTACCGGCGGCGGCCCCCTCAGGAGGGCCGGTCTCCTCGACCGCCTCGGATGTCCGGAACCCCCCGTCCGGCCCCGAAGACCCCGAGGGATTCGTGCCCTCGGAGGGCCCCAGGGCCCCGGAGGGTCCCGAGGGCATGGGGAGTTCGGGCAACCAGGGCCCGGGGGCCTCCTCTTCCCTCGCCCCACCGCCCTCGTCCACCGGTTCGTCCCTTCCGCCGTCCACGGACGATACGGCCCGGCTCTCGTCTCCAGGCGCGGAAAACGGTGTGTCCTCGGGCAGACGGGCGTAGGGCGGCGGAGGCGGGGCCGCTCCCTCGAAGCCGCCGAACCACTGCTCCCGTGGGGAGAGCGCGGTCGGTCGAGAGTCGACGACCGCTCCACCGAACTCCTCGGGATCGTCGGCCGGAGGGTCCCAGAGCGACTCCGCCCGCTCCTCGGGATCGTCGGCCGGGGGGCTCCAGAGCGACTCCGCCCGCTCCTCGGCCTCCGTCCGGGAGCCCGCTTCGGAGTCTCGGTTCGACCCGTACTGTTCCTGCTGTGCCACCGGAGTTCTCCTGCTTCGAGGGGGCGTGCTGTAGGGGGAGGGGTACCGCAGCGGGGAGAGACGGAAACCGCTCCCTGAGGTCACTCCTACCCTCCCACCGGAGGTTCCTCCCGGACCAGGGGAACGGAGCGGTCCGTTGTTCCACGAGGAACCTCCCCGGGTACTGTCTGGCCCATGCACGCGATTCGTATCACCGAGCCAGGCGGACCCGAGGTCCTGGCCTGGTCCGAAGTCCCCGACCCCGTCCCCGGTGAGGGCGAGGTCCTGGTCGACGTGGTCGCCGGCGCGGTCAACCGAGCCGACATCGCCCAGCGCGGCGGCAACTACCCGCCGCCTCCCGGAGCCTCCGAGTACCCGGGACTGGAGTGCTCGGGAACCGTCTCCGCGCTCGGCCCCGGCACCGAGGACTCGGGATGGTCCGTCGGTGACCCCGTGTGCGCCCTCCTCTCCGGGGGCGGTTACGCCGAGAAGGTCGCCGTACCGGTGAGCCAACTGCTGCCGATCCCCCGAGGCGTGGAGTTGGTGGAGGCCGCCGCGCTTCCCGAGGTCGCCTGCACCGTGTGGTCCAACCTGGTGATGGTCGGTGGCCTGCGTTCGGGGGAGACCGTTCTGCTCCACGGCGGAGGCAGCGGCATCGGTACCTTCGCGGTCCAGTTCGCCCGGGCACTGGGCGCCCGGGTGGCCGTGACGGCGGGCAGTCGGGAGAAGTTGGAGCGCTGCCGTGAACTCGGTGCCCAGATCACCATCGACTACCGGACGGAGGACTTCGCCGAGCGCATGCGCGAGGCGGGCGGTGCCGACCTGATCCTCGACATCATGGGCGGTTCCTACCTCGACGCGAACCTACGTTCCCTGTCCACGGACGGACGCCTGGTGATCATCGGCCTGATGGGCGGTCGCCGGGCGGAGGCCGACCTGGGGCGTATGCTCGCCAAGCGGCTCTCCGTGCACGCGACGACCCTGCGTTCCCGCCCCTTGGACGAAAAAGCGGCCATCGTCTCGGGAGTACTGGAGCAGGTATGGCCGTTGGTAGAAGAAGGAGCCATCCGCCCCGTCGTCGACCGCTCGATCCCGATGCGGAACGCGGCGGAGGCGCACCGTGTCATGGAAGCGAGCGCGCACACCGGAAAGATCCTTCTGACCCTGTGACGGCGTGCCGACGACATCTACATAAGGGGACTGATGAGCAGCGCAGAGAACCCGAACGAGCAGCCCCACATCCTGGTCATGGGAGCCGACCAGCACGGGGAGACCGGCGAGGACGGTCCGGAGGAGCAACGTTCCCTCGCGGACATGGTGGAACAGCCGGCCAAGGTGATGCGGATCGGGAGCATGATCCGCCAGCTCCTGGAAGAGGTGAAGGCCGCTCCGCTGGACGAGGCGAGCCGAAGCCGCCTCAAGGAGATCCACACCTCCTCCATCAAGGAGTTGGAGGACGGTCTGGCTCCCGAGCTGATCGAGGAGCTGGAAAGGCTGACTCTGCCTTTCGCGGACGGCAGCGCCCCCAGCGACGCCGAGTTGCGCATCGCCCAGGCCCAGCTCGTGGGCTGGCTGGAAGGCCTGTTCCACGGGATCCAGACGACGCTCTTCGCCCAGCAGATGGCCGCCCGTGCCCAGCTGGAGAACATGCGCAAGGCCCTGCCCACCGGTATGGCCGGGTTGCAGGCCCAGCAGCGCCAAGGCTCCCCCGGTGAGGACCGTACCGGCTCGGGACCGTACCTGTAGCGCACGAACGAAGGAGCCCGCTCCCCTCGGGGGCGGGCTCCTTCGGTGTTCGAGCGGTCGACGACCTATTTCCCGACCGGTTCCAGGACCTCCCGGCCCAGGTAGGGCCGCAGCGCCTCGGGGACCACCACGGAGCCGTCCTCACGCTGGTGGTTCTCCAGGATCGCGACGATCCAGCGGGTGGTGGCCAACGTGCCGTTGAGCGTGGCGGCGAAACGGTTCTTGCCGTCCTCACCCCGGAAGCGCACGTTGAGGCGTCGCGCCTGGAACTCGGTGCAGTTGGAGGTGGAGGTCAGCTCCCGGTAGGTCTCCTGGGTGGGCAGCCACGCCTCGCAGTCGTACTTGCGGGCGGCGCTGGTGCCCAGGTCGCCCGCGGCGATGTCCACCACGCGGTAGGGCAGTTCCAGCTTGTCCAGCATCTCCCGCTCCCAGGCGAGCAGCCGCTTGTGCTCCTCGTGCGCCTGGTCGGGGTGGGTGTAGACGAACATCTCCACCTTGTTGAACTGGTGCACGCGGATGATCCCGCGGGTGTCCTTGCCGTAGGAGCCCGCCTCACGGCGGAAGCACGGCGACCAGCCGATGTAGCGGTGGGGCAGGGCGTCTGCGGGAAGGATCTCCCCCGCGTGGTACCCGGCCAGCGGCACCTCGGAGGTGCCCACCAGGTACAGGTCGTCCTCGGGAAGGTGGTACACCTCGGCGGAGTGCTCGCCGAGGAAGCCGGTGCCCTCCATCGTCTCGGGCTTGACCAGCACCGGGGGGATCATCGGTGTGAAACCGGCCTGGACCGCCTGGTTCATCGCCATGTTGAGCAGGGCGAGCTCCAACTGCGCGCCCACGCCCGTCAGGAAGTAGAACCGGGCGCCGGAGACCTTGGCTCCGCGCTCGGTGTCGATGGCGCCGAGCATCTCGCCCAGCTCCAGGTGGTCGCGAGGGGTGAAGTCGAACGTGCGGGGGGTGCCGACGGTCTCCATGACCCGGAAGTCGTCCACGCCCCCCTCGGGCGCGCCCTCCTCCACGAGGTTGGGAACGCCGTGCAGGGCCGTGTCCAGTTCCTCGGCCAGGCGACCCGCCTCGGCCTCGGCCTCCTTGACCTCGGCGGCCAGCGCCTTGGCCCTGCCCAGGAGCTCCTCGCGCTCCTCGGGGGAGGCCTTGGAGACGGACCTGCCCACGCTCTTCTGCTCGGCGCGCAGGTTCTCGAACCGGGTCAGCGCGGAGCGGTGACTGGCGTCGAGCTCGAGCAGGCGGTCCGCGGTGGAGGGGTCCTCCCCACGGGCACGCTGCGAGGCACGGAGTCGTTCGGGGTCTTCTCGAAGAGCGCGAAGGTCGATCACGTCTTGCAGGGTACCGCCCGGGACCTGGGCCACCGACAACTTTTCCACAACCACGCCTTCTCGTGGCGCGGCCGTGCGGCGGAACGGCCGCGAAGTCGCCCGTGGGGACGGCCTCAGTCGACCTGTCCGGCCCGGATACGCGCCAGCCAGAGCTCGGCCTCGGCGAAGTCGGCGTCGGTGGCCGACCGGGGCCGCAGCCGAGGATCGGACTCGGGGGCCCGCCTGTTGCGCGGGTAGCTGCCCAGGAAGCGCACGTCCCGGCACACCCTGCGGATTCCCATGAGCGCCTCGCCCACCCGGGCGTCGGACACATGCCCCTCGGCGTCGATGCAGAAGCAGTAGCTGCCGAGTCCGTCACCGGTGGGGCGCGACTCCAGTCGGGTGAGGTTGACCCCGCGCACGGCGAACTGGCTGAGGAGTTCGATCAGGGCTCCGGGGTGGTCGTCCTGGATGAAGGCGACCACGGAGGTCAGGTCCGCTCCGGTGGGCTCGGGCAGTACGCCGGGCCGGGACAGGTAGATGAACCGGGTGGCGGCCTCGGAACGGTCGCCGATCCCCGAGGCCAGGGGTCGCAGTCCGTACCTCTCACCGGCGATCACCGCGCAGATGGCGGCGTCGTAGGGCGCTCCCGGCTCGGCGACCGCTCTCGCGGCGGCGGCCGTGGAGGAGACGGTGTGCGTTTCGGCGTTGGGCAGGTTCTGTGCCAGCCAGCCCCGACACTGGGCGAGGGCGTGGGGGTGGGTGGCCACCCGCTTGACGTCCTCCAGGCGCGTCCCGTCCTGCGCGAACAGCGTGAACTCCACGGGTACGGCGGTCTCCCCGGTGATGAGCAAGGGAGGCCCGTTGACCAGCTCGGCGATGGTGGCGGTGACGCCTCCCTCCACCGAGTTCTCCAGTGGAACGACGCCACCGGCCACCGTGCCGGACCGGACCGCGTCGAAGACCGACGCGATCCCCTCGCACGGGACGCGGGCCTCGTCGGGCGCCTCCGGTCGCAGGGCGCGCAGGGCCGCTTCGGTGAAGGTGCCCTCAGGGCCGAGGTAGGCGTAGCGGTCAGGCATACCGCCAGGCTATACGGACTCGTGGGGCGGAGGCGGCGACTCCGGTCATCCCGTGGGTCGGCCGGTCGAGGCGTCCGTCCCCACGTCACCGGCCTCGGGGACCTCCTCGTCCGGTTCGTCCGGTTCGTCCTTCCCCGGGCCCTGGATCACGGAGACGAAGCTCTCGGGGCCCTCGTCCCCAGGGGTGTTCTCGCTCGGGGAGGAGACCTCGGCGTCCTCCGCCTCCGTCGCCCTCTCCGTGCCGTCGTCGGTGTCCTCCTCGGGTCCGGTGTCGTCGACGCCGGTGGCGGTCCCCGTCCCCTCGTCCGTGGAGGACCGTCGCCTGGAGCGGGTCGGGGCGTCCTCGTTCGTCGAGGTGGCGCCGACCCCCTCGCCCAGACGCGCCGAACGGACGACCTTGTACTCCTCGGGGCTGAGCCCGTGATCGGACACGCCTCTCACCACCGGCTTGGCGTAGGTCCGTGTCTCGGTGCGTCCGTTGATGGAGGTCAGGACCACGCCGTCGCCGTTACAGTTGAGCAGCGCCAGGGAGAAGGACCGGCCCCCCGACATGCCCTCCAGGGCGTCGTAGTGCAGCAGCGCCACGTCACGGACGGAGAGCGGGTCCACGCCGGAGGCGTCGGCCTCCTCTGCCCGCCGCGTCACCTTCCGGGACTCGCTGTGGTCCGTCCGGGTCCTGGACAGCGCGTACCCACCGAGTGCGAGCGCGCCCAGACCCGAGAGCATTCCGGTCAAAGCCAGGATCGTAGTGAACACAGAGCGAGCGTATAGCGACTCTGCGGATTCACAGAGCTACTTCGGGTGATTCCCCCAACTCATGTGCCCGACTTTGCGCGCCAGTTGCCGTCCCGCCGTACGCGCGCGCTCCCGTGTCCGCTCCCACTGGCGTCGCGCCGTGGGCCGCAGTTCGCGTACGGCCAGCGCCCTCGCCACGTCCGTGAACTGGTGGGCCCGGTGCAGCTGGGCACGCAGGTCGGTTCCGGTGGCCCGGTGCTCCAAGGGGACCTCCACCTCCAGCACCCGGAAACCCGCGCGCAGCACGTCGATGGTCAGACCCGTCTCCACACCGAAACCCGTGGCCAGAGGCCGAGCCGCCTCGAAGGCGGCCCGAGTGAGGCAGCGCTGACCGTTCAGCGGCTGTTCGGGCTCCCACCCGGTGGCCTTGCGGACCCCTCCGCGGGCCAGACGCACCACGAACCCGTGTCCACCGAGGCGCAGGCGGGTGGCGGGGAAGAGCGCGATGGTCATGTCGGTCTTGCCGTCCGCGACCGGTGCGATGAGCGGGGCCGCCTCCGCGGCCGTGGCCTCCAGGTCGGCGTCCAGGAACAGCAGGTGTCTGGAGGGACGGTCCGACCCGTGGTCGTTCTCCTCGATGAGCCCGACCCCTTCGGCGCCCGTCTCCATCGCCGCGCCCTTGCCGCGATTGCGGCCGTGCCTGAACACGCGGGCCCCGGCGTCGAGGGCGACGTCGGCCGTGCGGTCGGTGGAGCCGTCATCGACCACCACGACCAGGTCCACTCCGGGCAGGGTGCGGGCGGCCTTCACCGTCGCGGCGATCCGCGACTCCTCGTTCTTGGCCGCGATCACCACGGCGACCCCGGTCTCCTCCACGTCGCCTTCGTCCCCCCGAAGCACGCGTACCAGCCGTCAGCGGCCGCCGGTCCCCACGGCCACCGGCAACGCGTCGAGATCGGTGTGGATGACGAACACCTCGTCCAGACCGGTCACCTCCAGGACCTTGGTGACCGCGGGCTTGGGTGCCACGATTTCCAGTTCGCCGCCCTTGCCGCGGGCACGCTTCATCGCCGAGAGCAGCACACTGATGCCGGTCGAGTCACAGAACTCCACCCGTGACATGTCGACGAGCAGGCGCCGCGCTCCACCCTCCAGGGCTCCGACGAGTTCGCCGCGCAACTGGGGTGCCGTGTACAGGTCGATCTC
>CALGOD010000017.1 GCA_937957845.1 uncultured Nocardiopsis sp. | reverse complement strand
CGTCGCGTTGTTCGTAGAGCTCGACCCGGAGCCCCGCCCGCGCGAGCGTCACCGCAGCCGCGAGCCCGTTCGGTCCCGTTCCGACGACCACGGCGTCGACACTTCCCATCGGTGGTTCCTCCGTGCTCGGTCGGGGCGATCGTGCTCGTGTGGTCATTTTCGGCGCTGAAAGTGACCAGGGGAGCACGGTCGCCGCAGGTCAGAACCCTCAGGCCACACCAGCCACGTTTTCGGTCGGCCCGCTGCACCGCCCCCGAGCACACCACACCACCGCCTACCCGGTCACGGAGGACACGAGGGTGCCGCGTTCGCCGGGGTGCTCCGAGCGCAGCGAGCGGGAGAGCCCCACCAGGTCGGTGGCCGTGCCCGGCTGGGGGAGCAGGCTCGCCACGGTGTCGTCGGACAGGTGGGTCCGCAGTTCGCTCGGGTGACCCTCGGAATGGTGCACCAGCACCTTGCCGTCGATGTCCCGGCACCACATCCCGGGGAAGTCGCACTCGGCGTGGATACCCGGGTCCACCGAGCGCTCCTGGCTCCAGGTCAGGACGTACAGCGACGCCCGGTCGGTGTTGTGGTAGGTCAGACGCAGGCCGTCGTTGACCTCGTACACCTGCGTCAGGGACCACTCGGGGTGGTCCAGGACCGCGATGGTCCGGCCGAACGACATGATCAGCGCGCGTGAGCGCTCGTCGGTCGCGTCCTCCCGCCTCAGGTCGGACACGCCGGGCAGCGCGGCCAGGAGCGCGGTGACCACCACCACGGCCGGCAGCGTCCCCGGTCGCCACCGGACGGAGAACCTTTGGACCAGTACGGACGCGCCCATGCCCAGCGTGCTGATCACCCCCGTCAGGAAGGCGACGTTGACGGCCGTCCCCCCGGGAAGGGGCGTGGCGTGCGGTGCCAGGACCACGGAGACCACCGGCGTGAGCATGGCGGTGGCCGTGACCAGGGCGGCCGAGGCGATGGGGTGACCCACCCCGGACCTCGCCGACCACTGGAAGACCATCCAGAACATCAGCAGGATGACACCGGCCACCACGGGCGCGAGAAGCAGGACCCCGAGGCCCGCGCCGCTCATCATCAGCGCGCGGGCGGTGTCCCAGACCCCGAGGGGGAACAGGGACATCAGCGGGGCTCCCAGAAGGCACAGGGCCAGGATCGCGCCGACCGCGGCGCCCCGAGGCCTGCCCGTAGGAGCCCGTGACAGCACGCCCTCCATCAGACCCATCATCCTCCTGGTGGAAATGCCAGGTTACGCCTGTTGTGATTTGGGTGCCAGGTGTGCAACAGGGGATTCCCACTTGACCCTTGGGCCCCCTGAGGGGACACAAGGGCGGAGGATCGGTCATGGCATGGTCAAGGTCGGCCCCCGGCCGCGCCGGCAGGGGAGTGGTGTCCCCCCTGCCCGAGACGGGGGC
>CALGOD010000016.1 GCA_937957845.1 uncultured Nocardiopsis sp. | reverse complement strand
CGTTGTCAGTAAATACGGAGTCCCCCAGTTCGCTCGACGCCGACGCGGTTGTCGTCGGTTATCACTCCGGAGGCGACGCTCCGGAGCCCGCGTCGGGCGCTCATGACGTCGATGCCGCCTTCTCCGGCGGCCTCGCCCAGACCCTGTCGCTTCTGGGAGCGAGCGGCACACCGGAGGAGGTGCACACCATTGCCTCCCTCGGAGCCGTCAAGGCCCCGGTCGTCGTCGCGGTCGGTCTCGGCCCGGCGCCCTCCGACGGCCCCGTCGACTCCGACATCCTGGCCCGCGCAGCCGGCGTCGCGCTGCGCTCCCTGAGTTCGCGCCCCGAGGGCGCCGGTCGCGTCCTCCTGGCCCTTCCCGCCCAGACCGACGCCGAGGCCGAGGCCGTGGCCCTCGGCGCCTGGCTCGGTTCCTACTCCTTCGGCCGCTACCGCACCGGCGACGGCAAGAAGAGCGACACCACCACCGAACTGGTGCTCGCCTCCTCCG
Source organism: uncultured Nocardiopsis sp. (assembly GCA_937957845.1). Classification (GTDB taxonomy): domain Bacteria; phylum Actinomycetota; class Actinomycetes; order Streptosporangiales; family Streptosporangiaceae; genus Nocardiopsis. Next base: position 7,046 of record CALGOD010000016.1, on the reverse strand, counting down.
CCGCCGGTTCCGACAAGGCCGTCGAGCGCGCCACCGTGCTGGCCCAGGCCGTCATCCTCACCCGCGACCTGGTCAACACCGCGCCCACCGACCTGGTCCCCGAGGACCTGGCCGCCACCGCCCAGGAGATCGCCGAGCAGGCGGGCCTGCAGATCGAGGTCCTGGACGAGCGTGCCCTGTCCGAGGGCGGGTACGGCGGCCTGGTCGGCGTCGGTCAGGGTTCGGCCAACCCGCCGCGCCTGGTGCGCCTGTCCCACACGCACCCGGAGGCCACCCGGACCGTCGCCTTCGTCGGCAAGGGCATCACGTTCGACTCCGGCGGCCTGTCCCTGAAGCCCGCCGGATCCATGGACTGGATGAAGTCCGACATGGCCGGCGCCGCCTCCGTGCTCGCCGCCATGCGCGCCATCGCCGCCCTGAACCTGAAGGTCAACGCCGTCGGGTACCTGGCCGTGGCCGAGAACATGCCCAGCGGCACCGCCCAGCGCCCCTCCGACGTGTTGACCATCTACGGCGGAAAGACCGTCGAGGTGCTCAACACCGACGCCGAGGGTCGTCTGGTCCTGGCCGACGCCCTGGTCCGCGCGCAGGAGGACGAGCCGGACCTGGTGGTGGACATCGCCACCCTGACCGGCGCCCAGCTGGTCGCGCTCGGCACCCGGGTGTTCGCGGTCATGTCCAACGACGACGACGTGCGGAGCCAGGTGGTCTCCGCCGCGAGCAGCGCCGGCGAGGCCTCCTGGCCGATGCCCCTGCCCGAGGAGCTGCGCTCGGGACTGGACTCCTCCGTCGCCGACATCGCCAACGTGGCGGGCGAACGCTGGGGCGGCATGCTCTCCGCGGGCGTCTTCCTCAAGGAGTTCATCGAGGACGGCGTCAAGTGGGCGCACCTCGACATCGCGGGACCGTCCTTCAACCAGGGCGGCCCGTACGGCTACACCTCGAAGGGCGGCACCGGCGCGGGCACCCGCACCCTGGTCCGCATCGCCGAGGAGTACGCCGAGTAATCCCCGTGGAAGGGGCGGTCCTCCCATGAGCCGGAACGCCCGCCCCTTCCGGTCACCACGGCCGTGAACTCCGTCCCCGGTCCGGGCACACGGCCCATCACCCATCACCAGCCACCACAAAGGAGTTCGTTCCCGTGAGTGAGAGCGGCGGCACCTTCGACCTCGTCGTCCTTGGCGGCGGCAGCGGCGGCTACGCGGCGGCACTGCGCGCCGCGGAGCTGGACATGAGCGTCGTCCTGATCGAGAAGGACAAGCTCGGCGGCACCTGCCTGCACCGAGGCTGCATCCCCACCAAGGCCCTGTTGCACTCCGCCGAGGTCGCCGACTCCGCCAAGGAGAGCGAGACCTTCGGTGTCAAGGCCTCCTTCGAGGGCATCGACATCGAGGCCGTGCACAAGTACAAGGACAAGGTGGTCAACGGCCTGTTCAAGGGTCTGACCGGCCTGGTCAAGGCACGCAAGATCACCCTCGTGGAGGGTGAGGGCAAGCTGACCGGCAAGGACGAGGTGACCGTCGACGGCACCGTCTACAAGGGCCGCAACATCCTGCTGGCCACCGGGTCCAAGCCCAAGACGCTGGGCCTGGACATCGACGGCGAGAAGGTCATGACCAGCGACCAGGCCCTGGACCTGGATCGCGTTCCGGAGTCGGTCGTCGTCCTGGGCGGCGGTGTGATCGGCGTGGAGTTCGCCAGTGTGTGGCGCTCCTATGGCGCCGACGTCACCATCGTCGAGGCGCTGCCCCATCTGGTGCCGGCCGAGGAGGAGTCCAGCTCCAAGCTGCTGGAGCGGGCCTTCCGCAAGCGCAAGATCAAGTACGAGCTGGGGACCCCGTTCGAGTCGGTCAAGACCACCGACTCCGGGGTGACCGTCACCCTCCAGGGCGGCAAGACCCTGGAGGCCGAGGTCCTCCTGGTCGCCATCGGCCGTGGCCCCGTGTCGGAGGGGCTGGGCTACGAGGAGCAGGGGCTGACCCTGGACCGCGGCTTCGTCCAGGTCGACGAGAACCTGCACACGGGCGTGGGGAACATCTACGCCGTGGGCGACCTCATCCCCACCCGCCAGCTCGCCCACGTGGGCTTCGCCGAGGGCATCTTCGTCGCCGAGCACATCGCGGGGCAGAACCCGCCCGCGATCGACTACGACGGTGTCCCCCGCGTCACCTACTGCGAGCCCGAGGTGGCCTCCGTGGGCCTGACCTCCAAGGTCGCCAAGGAGCGCGGCCACGACGTGGTGGAGATGAACTACAACCTTGCCGGCAACGGCAAGAGCCAGATCCTGCAGACCCAGGGCGCGGTGAAGGTCCTCGCCGAGAAGGACGGCCGTGTGCTGGGCATCCACATGGTGGGCAGCCGCGTGGGCGAGCTGATCACCGAGGGCCAGCTGATCTACAACTGGGAGGCCCTGCCCTCCGAGGTGGCCCAGCTGCTTCACGCGCACCCGAGCCAGTCCGAGGCGCTGGGGGAGGCGCACCTGGCGCTGGCGGGCAAGCCGCTGCACGTCCACGACTGACCGCACCACCCGGGGGCGGGCCATGGAAAGGCCCGCCCCCACACACATCCGCGCTGCCCGATCAAGGGGTCGGGCAGAGAACGCGCCCAGATCCAACGAGGGACCCATGCCGACAACCGTTTCCATGCCCGCCCTGGGTGAGAGCGTCACCGAGGGGACCGTCACACAGTGGCTGAAGAACGTGGGCGACACCGTCGAGGTGGACGAACCGCTCCTTGAGGTCTCCACCGACAAGGTGGACACCGAGATCCCGTCACCGGCCGCAGGCGTGCTCACCGAGATCCTCGTCGAAGAGGACGAGACCGTGGAGATCGGCGCGCAGATCGCCATCATCGGCGGTACCGGCGACGAGCCCCCGGCCGTCTCCGAGGCTCCCGCTCCGCCCAGGACCGAGCCGCAGCCCGAACCGGAGCCCGCCGCCCCTCAGGCCGCGGAGCCCCGGTCCGAGGAGCGGACCGCCCCTCAGACCGCGAAGCCCGAGACGGGCGAACCGGCCGACGAGGGCCCGTCGGTGGACGTCGAGACACTCAGCGGCACCGGTCGCGCCTCGGGAACCGACGCCGTGGCCGAGGCGTACGTGACACCGCTGGTGCGCAAGCTCGCCGCCGAGCACGGCGTGGAGCTGAGCAGGGTCAGCGGCACCGGCGTGGGCGGACGCATCCGCAAGCAGGACGTGCTCAAGGCCGCGGAGGAGCGCAAGAGCGCCAGTCCGGCCGCCGCCTCGACCCCGCGCCAGGCGACCACCGACACCTCGCTGCGCGGCCGTACCGAGAAGCTCACCCGCCTGCGCCTGTCCATCGCGGACAGGATGGTGGAGTCGCTGCACGTCTCGGCCACGACCACCCAGGTCGTCGAGGTGGACGTCACCAAGATCGCCCGACTGCTCGAGCAGGTCGCCGAGCGTGGTGACGACTCGCTGGACTTCTTCCCCTTCTTCGCGCTGGCCACGGTGGAGGCCCTGCGGGCCCACCCCAAGCTCAACGCGGTGATCGACAGCGACAAGCAGGAGGTCACCTACCACGACGTGGAGAACCTCGGGGTGGCGGTGGACACCGAGCGCGGCCTCCTCGCCCCGGTCGTCAAGGAGGCGGGCAAGCTCGGCCTGAGCGCGCTCGCGCACAAGATCACCGACCTGAGCGAACGTGCGCACACCGGCAGGCTGGGCCCGGACGAGCTGGGCGGCGGTACGTTCACCATCGCCGAGACCGGCGACACCGGCGCACTGTTCAGCACGCCGATCATCAACCAGCCCCAGGTGGCGATTCTGAGCACCGGCGCGGTCGTCAAGCGTCCCGTCGTGGTCGCGGACCCGTCGATGGGCGGTGAGGTGATGGCGGTGCGCTCGATGGTGTACCTGTCGCTGGCACACGACCACCGCCTGATCGACAACGCCGACGCCGGACGCTTCCTCCAGACGATCAAGGAACGCCTGGAGGAGGGCGCCTTCGAGGGCGAGCTGGACCTGTCCTAGCCCCGTAGTACGGCCCGGCCGGGTCGGGCGCCGTGGAACGGTGTCCGACCCGGCCCCCTTCTTGGGGCGTGCCCGCTCGGGCGCGTCCGATTTGACCTCAAGCGTGCTTGAGGTCCTAGCGTGGGAATGTCAGAATCCACGGCGCGTGGCGCGACCCTCCCCGACCCCACGGGCGGTTTCAGCCCACCCGCGCCCGCTTCCCGCGGGCCGAGACTGCACGAACAGCAAGGATCCCATGGACAACCTCCGGATCACGGTCATCCTCGGAGCCAACCGCCGGGGTCGAACCGGGACCGCCGTCGCCCGCTGGTTCGCCGAACACGCCGTCAAGTACCCGGACCCGACCGTCGAATTCGCCTTCCTGGACGTGGAGGACATGGGGGCGAGCGACGGGCACGGCGGACCGATGGCACCGGCCTCGGCCCGGACCCTGGCGGATTCCGACGGGTACGTGGTGGTGACCCCGGAGTACAACCACGGTTATCCCGGTGAGCTCAAGAGCACCATCGACGCCGCCCGCAAGGAGTGGTTCGGCAAGGCCGTGGGGTTCGTCTCCTACGGCGGGATCTCAGGAGGACTGAGGGCGGTCGAACAGTTGCGGTCGGTCTTCTCCGAGCTGCACACCGCCACGATCCGCGACACGGTCAGCCTGCACAACGCCCACACGATGTTCGACGGTGACGGGGAACCGGTGGTGGACATGTCGGCGTCCGAAGCCGCCGTGGAACGGATGTTACGCCTGCTGACCTGGTGGTCTCTGGCCCTACGCGAGGCCAGGGAGCGCCGCCCCTATCCGGACTGAGAGTCGTTCTGCCGGTGGACGCCGTGGACGGGAACGGTGGCTTGTGAGGCGTTCGGACACCACCGAGCGTCCACCGTCGGTGCCCGGGCACCGGCGGAGGGTGGACGGGGCGGCGCCTCGCGACACCGCCCCGTCTTCCTACCCCACCAATCACCATCCCCTGATGATCCCCATCATCAAAGGTCTGAGAGCGGGCACGCGCCGGCCGACCCGACAACGCGTCGCCCACAGTAGCTCCGCACTGACACGGAGTTCCTGTCACATGTTCAACGTAGAAGACACGGGCACCTCTGCGCAGCGCTTTCGTGGAAAAAGTCGAAGAAAAACCCGGAGAGTGCGTTGGAGCACGTCTTTGCCTCCCTCTTGCAGGCGAGTCGCGGAGTCCGAGGGGTAGGTCCCCGAACATGAGAGTGGCGATCACGGGGGCATCAGGACTCATCGGCAGGGCGCTGGAGGCGTCCCTGCTCTCCGATGGGCACACAGTGGTACGCATGGTGCGGCACCCACCGCGGGGGCGGTGTCCGGCCGGCGTGGAGGAGGCGGAGTGGCGTCCCGAACAGGGACGCGTCGACACCGTCGCCCTGTACGAGGCCGACGCCGTGGTCCATCTGGCCGGGGCCCCGGTCGGACCGGCCCCGTGGACACGGCACAGGCGTACTCTGATCCGGCGCAGCAGGGTGCGCGGCACACGGACGCTGTGCCGGGCCCTTGCCGCCATGAGGCAGCCCCCGCCGCGTCTGCTGACCGCCTCGGGAGTGCACTACTACGGTGACACCGGGGGAAGGGCGGCGACCGAGGACAGTCCGCCGGGAACCGGTTTCCTGGCCGAGGTGTGCCAGGACTGGGAGGAGGCCGCGGCTCCCGCCCGCGAAGCGGGCCTGTCGGTGGCCCACATGCGCATCGGAGTGGTGCTCGACCGTTCGGGTGGCCTGTTGCGCGCTCTGCTCCCGCTCTACCGGGCAGGACTGGGCGGACGGCTGGGACCGGGAACGCAGTACATGAGCTGGATCTCCATGCGCGACCAGATCGGGGCGATCCGCTTTTTGTTGGAGCATCCACAGATCACCGGACCGGTGAACCTGTGCGCACCCGAGCCCGTCGGCAACGCGGACTTCTCCCTGGCTCTGGGGCGGGCCCTGGGACGTCCGACCCCCCTCCCCGTTCCCGCCATGGCGATGCGCGCGGTTCTGGGGGACTTCGCGGAGGAGACCGCGCTGACCGACCTGCGAGCGGTCCCCGAACGTCTGATGGAGGCCGGATATTCCTTCGAGTCGCCCACCATCGACCGTGCTCTATCCGACGTCCTGGCCCGACCCGCACCCACCGCCGGGGCGTAAGGTGGGGGATGTGAGTGATCTCGTTTACGCATGGCTGGGCGACGCTCCCGTCCCTTATCACCAGGGATGGGATCTACAGAAGCGGCTCCACGAGCGCCGCGTCGCCGACGAGGTGGACGACACCGTCCTGTTCTTGGAACACGAGCCCGTCTACACGGCGGGGAAGCGCACCGGGAAGTGGGATCGTCCCATCACCGATCCCGGCGCGCCGGTCGTGGACATCGACAGGGGCGGCAAGATCACCTGGCACGGCCCCGGACAACTGACGGTGTACCCCATCGTCCGGATTCCGGACCCCGTGGACGTGATCGCCTACGTTCGGATGCTGGAGGAGGCCATCCTGCGCACGATCGCGGAGTACGGTCTGACCGGCAGGCGGGTGGAGGGTCGCACCGGGGTGTGGTTGGACGCCGATCCCGAGCGCGGTCTGATCGAGCGTAAGGTGGCCGCCATCGGCTGCCGGATCGCTCGCGGGGTCGGTATGCACGGGCTTGCTCTGAACTGCGACAATGATTTGTCGTGGTACGACCGGATCATCCCATGTGGGATCACCGACGCCGGCACGACCTCGCTCTCCGCCGAACTGGGACGCGGGGTGACCGTGGCCGACGTCAGGCCGCGGATGGAGCGCCACCTGGCCGACGTCCTCGGTGCGGACGGTTACAGCCACACCGACGGCGCGGAGCTGCTCTCCGGCGTCACCGTCCCCGGACGACACACCACACCATGAGCCAGTCCCCGCAGGGACGCGTTGCCCCCACGAGGGGCGTGAAGAGTCCCCGCGACGGGGCACAGAAGGGAACGGGTTCACGTTGACCATCGCTCCTGAGGGCCGCAAGCTGCTGCGCGTGGAGGCGCGCAACAGCGAGACCCCCATCGAGAAGAAGCCGCCGTGGATCAAGATCAGGGCGAAGATGG
>CALGOD010000015.1 GCA_937957845.1 uncultured Nocardiopsis sp. | reverse complement strand
TCCCTCTCCTCCGCCGAGACGAAGGCGCCCGTGTGCGTGGCCGGGGTGCTCGGCGCCAGGAGGGCGTGGGGGTCGCCGAGCACGGCTGTCAGGGCGAGTGCGAGGAGTCCGGACCAGGTACGGGAGAACGGGCGGCGTCGCTCTGGCATGTCCACCAGCCTGACCCCAGTCGCGTTGAGTTGTGTTCTGATCACACAAAGGAGGCCTGTCCGCTTCAGGCCAGGGGCGGGGTGTGTGGACCGGCGCCGATCCGGGTAACCGGCGCCGGTCCCTGGCCTGCCGGTCCCGCCCCGGCCGGCCTGTGGGGCCGCCGGCAGGCGGGCGGGGCAGTCCGGCCGCGGCGAAAAGGGATCAGGGGTCACAGGGCGCGCAGCACCACCAGGTTGCAGGTGATGTTCTCCTTGACGTGGTAGACGCTCTGCGGGACGTTCTCCTCCAGGCGGACGGCCCCCGCCTGCTCCAGGGCCTCGACCTTGGCCTTGTATCCGGAGGGTTCCCAGATCCCTTCCAGGACGGTGACCACGATCGGGGCTCCCGGGCGGGCCGCGCGCACCAGTTCGTCGAAGGCCTCGGGGCCCACGTGTCCCTCGGTCATGGTGCCGACGCAGATCACCGCGTCGTAGGAGTCGTCCTCCACGGGCAGGCGCCGGGTCAGGTCGGCCTTGCCCAGGTCGCGGTAGACGCCCTTGTCGCGTGCCTTGTCCAGCATCGCGGTGGACAGGTCGAGACCGTCGATGACCTCCAGTCCGTGTCCGGCCAGGGCGGCGCCGACCAGCCCGGTCCCGCAGCCCGCGTCGAGGATCTCGGCGCGCGGCCGGTCCGCGAGCAGTCGGCTCAGGCGTTCGGCGGCGTGCTGGGGGGCGGCGTAGCCCATGCCCTCGGTGGTGTCGTGCTCGTAGGTGGCGGCCCACTCGTCGTAGGTGGCCTCGCACTCCTCCGGGCTCTTCAGGGCGTACACCCGGTCCAGGATCTTGCGGTGCTCGCTCATACTCGCTGCCTTCCTCATCGTCCGCGTCCGGCCACCGGCACTCCCTATTTCCGGCGAAAAGGACGAAACACCTCACTGGCGACCATACAAGGCGGCGGGTCCACGGGTTCGAGGCGGCCTTTCCCCACCACCGCGCCCGGACATGGAGGAGCCCCGCGGGCAGGAGTGGACCCGCGGGGCTCCGACGGCCGGGAGCGGTCGCTGTCGATGGGAGGGATGGGCGCGACCGTGGCCGCCTCGTCTACTTGCCCGAGCCCGCGAACACCCCCTGCACGAAGGACCGCTGGAAGGCGAAGAAGACCAGCAGCGGAACCAGCATGGAAAGGAAGGCGCCCGAGGCCAGGACGTCGATGTTGGTACCGAACTGACGCAGCTGGGAGCGCAGGGCCACCGTCAGGGGGGCCGAGTCCGGGCTGGTGAACACCAGGGCGACCAGCATGTCGTTCCACACCCACAGGAACTGGAAGACCGCCAGTGAGGCCAGCGCGGGGCGGGCCACCGGCAGGACCACCCTGCGGAAGATCCGCCACTCACCGGCGCCGTCCATCCGGGCCGCCTCCAGCAGGTCCCGGGGGATGTTCACGAAGAAGTTGCGCAACAGGAACACCGCGAACGGCAGTCCGAAGGCGACGTGGAACAGGATCGCCCCGAGGATGGAGCCGAAGATCCCCAGGGCCCCGTACAGCTGGGAGATGGGGATCAGGGCCGCCTGGATGGGCAGTACCAACAGGCCGACGACGCCGACCATGATCCAGTCGCGTCCGGGGAAGTCCATCCACACCAGCGCGTAGGCGGCCAGCGCCCCGATCCCCACCACCAGCAGGGTCGAGGGCACGGAGATGTAGACCGTGTTGAGGAAGGACTGGACGAGGACGTCGTTGTCGACCAGGCCGCGGTAGTTGTCCAGCGTCAGCTCGGCGGGCTTGAGCAGGACCGTCCACCAGCCGCTGTTGGTGTTGTCGGCCTCCGACCGCAGCGACACCAGCAGCAGGCCGGCGACGGGGACCACCCAGAACAGGGCGACCAGGACCAGGACGGTCTGCAGAGCGCCCGATCCGAGTCGGGAGAGGAGTCGGGAGGCCGCGCCTCGGCGTGGGGCGCCGGAGACGGACACCTCGACGACGGAAGGTGACTTCTGGGGCGTGGTGGTCACGAGCGCTCCCGTCGGAATCGGCGGATGTTGAAGTACATGATCGGCAGGACCAGCACCAGGAGGAGGACCACGAGGGCGCTGCCCAGCCCCTGGTTCCCACCGGCGCCGAAGGACACCTGCCACATCCGCAGGGCGACCACGCTGGCGTCGGCCTGGACCGACCCCGGGGCGATCACGAACACCAGGTCGAAGATCTTCAGGACGTTGATCATCAGGGTCACGAACACCACCAGCAGCAACGGCCCCAGGAGGGGGATGGTGATCTTGCGGAACACCTGCCACTCGGTGGCGCCGTCCACCCGGGCCGCCTCCAGGGCGTCCCGGGGGATGGCGGCCAGACCCGCGGCGATGAAGGTGATGGCGAAGCCCGTCATGATCCACACCCACGAGGAGATGATCACGGGGGTGACCAGTGTGGGTCCCAGCCAGGTCAGGCCGCGGAAGGGTGCGGTGAAGTTGTCCGCGGTCAGGTGGATCTCGTACTCGCCCTGGTCCAGTCCCGTCAGGGTGAAGCGCCCGTCGTCGCCGGATGTGGTGGTGGCGGCGACCTGGCCGTCCTTGAGCGCCTCGATCGTCATGCGGGGCATGCCGTTCTCGCCGTCGTCGACGGTGCCGGGCTCCCCACCGAGGGCGATGTCCAGCCACACCACGCCCTCGATGGTCCCCTCCGCCGCGTCGGGTACCGCGGCGGGGGCGGCCTGCTCGGGCATCTCACTGGGACGGATGCCGACCAGGGGAAGGGCCGCGGCCTCCCCCACCGTGTAGGCCCTAGTGGTGGTGAACCCGCCCAGGGCGGTGTCCTCGGCCAGTTCGTCGCCCCGCGGTCGTGCGCCGGGGTACTCCGAGGGGGAGGCGAAGACGTCGTGCACGGTCACCACGGCGGCGTTGACCACGCCCCGGTCGGGGTTCTCGTCGTAGACCAGTCGGAAGATGATGCCGGAGGCGAACAGGGAGATCGCCATGGGCATGAACAGCAGTACGCGGAAGGCGGTGGCCCAGCGGACCCGTTCGGTGAGCACCGCGAAGACCAGTCCCAGCCCGGTGACCAGCGCGGGGGCCACCAGCACCCAGATGCCCGTGTTGCGGATCGCGACGAGGGTGCGATCGTCGGTGAACATCCGGGTGTAGTTGCCAAGGCCCACGAACTGGGAGCCCGAGGCGTCGAAGAGGCTGCGCACCACGGAGTACAGGGCCGGGTAGGCCAGGAACACTCCGAGGAAGAGCAGGGCGGGGAGCAGGAACAGGGTGGCGGGTCCGAACAGGCGCCGCCAGGCGGGGGTTTCGCGGGGTGCGGTCATCGGTGGCCTCGGCCTACTCGCCGTGGGCACGGGCCGCCTCGTCCTCGAGGCGCTCCATCGTGCCCTCGACGTCGGAGGGGTCGGCCAGGAAGTCCTGGAGGGTCTGCCACATGCCGTCGCCGACGGTGGCTCCGAAGGCGGCGGGCTGCAGGTCGGACAGGTCGAAGCGCACGCTGTCGCCGGCCAGGACGATCTGCTCGGCGACCTGGCCCAGGACGGGGTCGGCGTAGTCGTCGGCGGTCAGGTTCCGGTTGGGCGAGACGAATCCGCCGATGGCGGCCCACTCGCGGGCGGCCTCCTCGGTGGCCAGGAAGCGCAGCAGTTCCATGGTGGCCTCACCGTCGGTCATGGCCACGGCCGCGTCACCGGCGACGACGACGGCCTCGCCCTCTCCGCCCACGTGGGGGAAGGGGAAGACCTGGGCCACACCGCCGACGTCGGCGTTGGTGCTGGCGGTGACGACCCCTCCGATGAAGTCGGCGCCCACCACCATGGCGGCGTCGGGGTCGTCACTGTAGACGTTGACCACCGATGTGGGGAAGTCGGTCTGGAGGCTGCCGTCTCCGCCTCCCAGCATCAGCTGTTCCTGACCCCACACCTCGGCGAGGGTCTCCAGGGCCACCTCGACGCTGGGGTCGGTCCAGGGGATCTCGTGGGCGGCGAGCTTGTCGTACATCTCGGGCCCGGCGGTCTGCAGGTACACGTTCTCGAACCAGTCGGTGAGGACCCAGCCGTCGGCTCCGGCGATGGACAGCGGGGGGATCCCGACGTCGGCCAGGTCCTCGGAGAGTCCGACGAAGTCCTCCCACGTTTCCGGCGGCACGGCGCCGGTCTCGGCGAAGAGGTCGTCGTTGTACCAGACCAGGGACTTGTTGGCGACCTTGAGGTAGACGCCGTAGGCGGTGCCGTCGACGGAGCCGATCTCGGTCCAGGCCCCGGCCATGTTGTCGTCGAGCGTCTGGGAGACCTCGTCGGAGAGCGGGACCAGGGCGCCCTCCTCCGCGAAGTGCTCGATCAGTCCGGCCTGCGGGATGAGGGCGACGTCGGGTTCGTCACCGCCTTGGATGCGAGTCTGCAGAACGGTCTGGAGGTCGTCTCCGGCTCCGCTGTAGGAGACACTGGCCCCGGTCTGCTCCTCGAAGAGCGCCAGGACCTGTTCGAAGGCCTTCTGTTCGTCGCCGGCCCAGGGGCCGACGATCTCCAGGCTCTGACCGTCCAGGTCCGCGCCGTCGGCGGACGTCGAACCATCGTCACCGCAGGCGGTGGCGGCCAGGGTCAGGCAGAGCCCGGCGGCGCCGAGGAGGCGAAGGCGGTAGGGGCGGCGGGAGATGGGCGCTGACAGGGGGGAACACTCCTCAGGAGTCGTGGATCGCGGTGCCCGTGGCGGGGTCGAAGAACTGGAGCCTTTCGGTGTCCACCGCCACGGAGATGGTCTGGCCCTCGAACACGTGGGTGCGGGGGCTGAAGCGGCCGACGAGGACGACGCCGTCCTCGGTGGCCGGGAGGGTCTCGTCCGCTCCCGCGTCACGGGCGAGTTCACGGGTGTCCTCGGTGACGACGGGGGCGGCGTCCAGGGGAAAGTGCACGAGGACGTCGGAGCCCATGGCCTCGACCAGGTCCGCCACGGAGGTGAGGGTGGCCCCCTCGGTGGAGCCGACGATCTCGGCGTCCTCCATGTCCTCGGGGCGGATGCCCAGGACGACCTTCGCCCCGGCGTAGCCGCGCAGGGCGGGTCGTCGGTGCAGGAGACCGTCGGGCAGGTCGAGGTGCTGCTCTCCCACCCGGACGCGGAACCGGCCGTCGTCCTCGACGAGTTCGACGCAGATCAGGTTCATGCCGGGCGAGCCGACGAAACCGGCGACGAACAGGTTGCACGGGTGGTCGTACAGTTCCTGGGGCGGTCCGACCTGCTGGAGGACGCCCCGTTTCATCACGGCCACCCGGTCGCCCAGGGTCATCGCCTCGGTCTGGTCGTGGGTGACGTAGACCGTGGTGACGCCGAGGTCGCGTTGGATCCGGGCGATCTGGGCGCGCATCTGCACCCGGAGTTTGGCGTCCAGGTTGGACAGGGGTTCGTCCATCAGGAACGCCCGGGGCTCACGGACGATGGCCCGTCCCATCGCCACCCGTTGACGCTGGCCGCCGGAGAGGTTTCCGGGTTTGCGGGTGAGGTGCTCCTGCAGTTCCAGGACGTGCGCGACCTCGCGGACACGTCTGTCGATCTGGGCCTTGGGGAGCTTGCGCAGGCGCAGCCCGAACGCGATGTTCTCGAAGACGTTGAGGTGCGGGTACAGGGCGTAGGACTGGAAGACCATCGCCACGTCCCGGTCCCGGGCGGGCACACCGTTGACCACCTGGTCACCGATGCGCACGGTGCCCTCACTGATCTCCTCCAGTCCCGCGATCATGCGCAGCGCCGTGGTCTTGCCGCAGCCCGAGGGGCCGACCAGTACCAGGAACTCGCCGTCCTGGATGTCGAGTGAGAGGTCGTCGACCGCGCGGGTGCCGTCCGGGTACACCTTGCCCAGGCGGTCGATCACGATTTCTGCCACGACACCTCCGTGGAGCGGGCACGTGGGTGCCCGACAGCAGGCCGTGCCGGTGCGCGACCCGCATGATGTGACGCGCGCCACCACCGGCGATGTGTGATGACAGTAGTCCCGCCCTCCCTAAGGAAGCCTTAACGAAGCGTCTCGTTCGACTTAAGCTCCGCGGGTCCGGCGGCCGGTCACCCGAACGTCATGCCTGTGCACCGTGGGTTCCCGGGCTCGTACGCGCGGTCGGGGTTGGCTAACGTGTGCGCATGGCGAGGGTCTTGCTGGTCGAGGACGATCAGATGGTGCGCGACGCCCTGGTGCGGGCGCTGAGCGGTCTGGGGCACGCGGTGCTGCCCGTGGGGACCGCGTTGGACGCCCTGCGCGAGGCGGCCGAACACGAACCCGACCTGGTCATCCTGGACCTGGGGCTGCCCGATCTGGACGGAGCGGCGGCTCTGCGGATGCTGCGCGGTCACAGCGACGTCCCGGTGATCGTGGCGACGGCGCGCGGCGACGAACAGTCGATCGTGCGTCTGCTCAACGACGGTGCCGACGACTATGTGGTCAAACCCTTCTCCAGCACCCAGTTGGCCGCGCGGATGAACGCGTTGCTGCGCCGCTCGGGCAGGGCCGCCTCCGCCGCCGACTCCCCCGGTGACCTGACGGTCGGAGAGCTGTCGATCAGTCTGACCCGCCGCCAGGCGGTGTTGGCGGGCAGGCCGCTGGAACTCTCCCGCCGTGAGTTCGACCTGCTGGCGTACCTGGCGGAGCACGCGGGTCGGGTGGTGAGCCGCCGGGAGCTGGTGGAGGCGGTCTGGCACCAACAGCCGTTCGTGGGCCATGACCAGACCATCGACGTGCACATGTCGTGGTTGCGACGCAAGCTCGGGGAGAGCGCGAGCCGTCCCAGGTACCTGCACACGGTGCGGGGTGTGGGGTTGAAGCTGGTGGAACCGAGTTGAGGCGGCTACTGACCCGTGCGGTCACCCTGGCCACGGTCCTGGTCGCGGTGGTGATGATCGCCGTGACGGGCCTGTGGGCCTGGCGGAAGGCACATGAAAGGGCCGAGGCCGACATTCGCTCCCAGGCGGAAGCGGTGGCGGCGGTGGCCGGGGCGGGGACCGGCCCCGAGGTGCTGCGACGGGTGGTGGCCTCGACACCCGCCGGGGCGCGCGGCCACTTGGCGGTGCACCTGCCCGACGGAACGACCGTGGGGGCCGGCCGTGCGCGGGGAGCCGATGTGGCGGCCCTGGTCGAAGAGACCGAGGGGCACTCCGAGCGCACCGCCCCGGCCGAGGAGGGAACCGTGTACCTGGTGACGGTGCCCGCCTCCGAGGGCGGTGTGTCGGTGGTGGAGGTGTACCAGCCCCGGTGGGAGGCGACCGCCGGACTGGGCCGGGCCCTGCTCGGGCTGGGCCTGGTCGCGCTGGTGGTGGTGCTGGGATCGGTACTGATCACCGACCGTCTGAGCCGGCCCGCGCGGCGCGCGTTGCGCGCGCTGGCGGACACGGCCGTGGCGATCGGGGAGGGCCGGTTGAACGCCCGGATAAGGGTGCACGGACCACCGGACCTGGTGTTGCTGGGGGAATCGATCAACGCCATCGGCGAGCGTGTGCAGGAGCTGCTGGCCAAGGAGCGGGAGATGGCGGCCGACGTCTCGCACCGGTTGCGCACCCCGTTGACGGCGCTGCGTCTGGACACCGAGCTCGTGCCCGGAGAGGAGGGCGAGCGGATACGGGGGGCGATCGCGGCGTTGGAGCGCGACGTGGACGACATCATCCGCGACGTGCGCCCGCACGAGCCCGTTCCGGAGGCCGAGCGCGCCTGCGACCTGTCCGAGGCGGTGGCCGACCGGATGGGTTTCTGGTCGATGCTCGCCTCCGACCAGGGTCGTCAGGTCACCTTGGACCTTCCCGACTCCCCCGCTCGGGTGGCGCTGACCCAGGAGGAGTGCGTCGCGGTACTGGACGCGTTGGTGGGCAACGTCTTCCGCTACACCCCCTCCGGCGGTCCGTTCGCGGTCGTGGTGGTCCGCTACGCGGGATGGGTGACCCTGATCGTGGAGGACGCCGGACCGGGTTTCGCCGACCCCGCGGCCGCTCTACGGCGTGGCAGCAGCGGGGGCGGATCGACCGGGCTGGGGCTGGACATCGTGCGGCACGCGGTGGAGGCGACCGGGGGCACCGTGTACCTGGAGCGCGGCGGGCTCGGCGGAGCACGGGTGCGTGCGCGTTTCGCCCAACTGGACGCGGCGCATGAGGAGGAGCAGCCCCGCGCGTGGAGGTTGCGCCGCTCCGGTTGAGGTCCCGCGGTGGTCCGGTTTCTGCAAGGGGCGCCCGCGGGTTCAGGGGTTCTGGTCGGTTCCCGGGGTGCCGGTCTCGGCGTCCTCGGGCACGCGGCGGGCCCAATAGGTGGCCACGAGCGCACCGGACATGTTGTGCCAGACCGAGAACAGGGCGCCGGGCAGGGCGGCCAAAGGTGCGAAGTGGGCTGTGGCCAGGGCGGCGGCCAGGCCGGAGTTCTGCATGCCCACCTCGACGCTGATCGCGCGGCGGGCGGTCTCGGGCAGCCTGACGGCCAGTCCGATCAGGTAGCCCAACCCCAGGCCCAGGCAGTTGTGCAGCACCACGGCCAGGGCGACCAGGAGTCCGGTGGAGAGCACGGCGTCGGCGTTGGCGCCCACCACGGCGGCGACCACCACGACGATGCCGGTGACCGACACCAGCGGCATCACGGGCAGGATCCGCTCCACGAACCGGTCGGCCGCCATGCGCAGCAGTAGTCCGGCCACCACGGGGAGCAGGACGACCTGCAGGATCGAGACGAACAGGTCCCCTGCGGGGACGGGCAGGGTCGACCCCGCCAGTCCCAGGACCAGCAGCGGGGTCACCAGGGGCGCGAGCAGGGTGGACAGCGAGGTCATCGCCACCGACAGGGCCACGTCACCTCGGGCGAGGTAGACGATGACGTTGGAGGCGGTTCCGCCGGGGGCCGAGCCGACCAGGACCATGCCCACGACAAGCAGTGGCGGCAGACTCAGGGCGTGGGCGATCGCCCAACCCAGGAGCGGCATGACGGTGTACTGGGCCAGGACTCCGAAGATGACGGCCTTGGGGTGCTTGACGAGTACGGCGAAGTCCACCGGGCGCATCGTCAGTCCCATGCCGAACATGATGACGCCCAGGAGCAGGGAGATGTGCGGGGCGACGAGGGAGGCCTGCTCGGGGACGAGCAGACCCGCGATCCCGCCGAGGAGGACCAGCGGGGCGAACCACCGGCCGACGAGGTCGGCGATGTTCGTGATGACGTTCATGGTCGCTTCTTCCCGTGTGCGTCCCCGGGCGGTCGCCGGTGCGAGGGGGTGGTCACCGCGCGGTCATGGTAGTCCCACGGGGTCGTCCGCCGCCCGGTCGGGGCGGCCCGTGTGTCCGGGACGGGCGGTGTCGGTCCTCCAAACGGTGTGGAGGGCGTGGTGATGCCCACAGGTGCGGGGCCCGGTCGGCGGTGATGATCCGCGTACGGAGGGAAGAGGCCTTCCCATGACGGACATCTCCCCGGACAGTGAGACGAAGGCGAATCGCGCTCCTCGGGAGTGGCGGTTCGTGTGGCGCCACCGGCACGCGATGGTGTTGGCCCTGGTCGTGGCACTGATGGTCGGCGCGTGGGTGGCGCAGAGCGCGGCGCGCCCCCTGCTGTGGGCGGCGGGGGCCCTGGTGGTGGCGGCCCTGGTGTGGTGGTGCCGTGGGCGGGTGCTCCTGGCCCGTGAGCGCGGGGCGCTGGGCAGGGTGGACCTGTCCGAGGTCGACCGGATGGCGGGCCGGGAGTTCGAGGAGCACGTCGCCGCGCTGATGCGGGTGCACGGCTACACGGCGGTGACCGTGGTGGGCGGCGCCGACGACGGAGGGGTGGACGTTCTGGGGCGCGCCCCGGACGGGCGGGCGGTCGTGGTGCAGTGCAAGCGGTGGAACGACGCGGTGCCGCCCCACGACGTGCGCGCCTTCATCGGCGTGTTGAA
>CALGOD010000014.1 GCA_937957845.1 uncultured Nocardiopsis sp. | reverse complement strand
CGGATTCTCCGGCGGAAATCCCGCGCTGGGCGTACGCTGAAACGGGTCGGTGGCTCCACAACGACCGGTGACGGTCGGTACACCGTGGTCGGGTTCCGCGGAATGCAATGCGGGACCGACGGCGTTATGCGGGTCCGGAAGAGATCCCGACGCCGTAACTGGCGGAGCGGCCCACAAGGTCGCAGGAAAGGAAGGCGAATGGGGAGCGGTCGGCATGGCGCGGCGCGCCCACCGGTTGGCGTCCTGATTCAGCAGGATCGTATCGACTTCGCGCTTTTCGCACTGATCTTCGTCGTCGCACTTGCGTCCATGGTCCTCACCGGACCGGGAAGTGTCGCCTTCTGGTTGGCCTTCCTCCCGATCATCGCATCCATCGTGTTGACCTTCCGGCGGATCGAACACCTCTCCCGCCTGGAACTGCGAGACTCGGAATTCCTCTAGACGGCTTTCTCCGGTGCGAGCCCTCCCCCACGGGGCCCGAGGACGCACCACACGCACGAACACAGGGGTGAGGGCGGGACCATCGGGTCCCGCCCTCACCCCTTTCCTTTCGGTACGCGATCGTGCCGCGCGGTCTGCTACGGGGCCGGTGGCTCATCGCCCATGCCGCGTCGTGAGGCCTGGGACGTGGCTCCCTCACGCGGCTCCGCGCGTTCGGTGGAGGTGGGACGGTTCATGGCCGCCTCACGCCCCGCGCGGTAGCTGCTCTCCTCGCTGATGCGGCCGGTCTCACGTTCGGCGACATCGAGCCACCGGGACCAGCGCGCGCGCATCGGCTCGATCATGCCGCCGCCCACACCGACGATGAGGATGCCGCCGATGGTCGCCAGGACGGTGACCAGTACGGGCAGGGTCACGGTCACGGCGACGCCTATCTGGTTCAGAGCCGCGATGACGCCGAGACCCAGGACGAACACGGCCGCCACGTTGGCCAGGACCCGACCGTAGGACAGCCCGCCCAGCGCGCCGGAGATGACGTCCCGGAGGGCCTTGGCGATCATCGCCGCCACCACGATGATGACCAGTGCGACGATGGCGTGCGGAATCCAGGCGATGATCTCGCTGAGCAGCGTGCTGACGGGGTTCGGTCCGAAGACGTTGAACGCGAGTGTGAGCACGAACAACAGCGCGACGTAGTAGATGATCTTTCCGCTCAACTCACTGGCGGTCCAGCGGCTGCGCTCGAAGTACTCGCCCATGCCTCCGCGGTGCAGCGCCCGGTCCAACCCGACGCTGTGAAGACCCTTGGCGACGGCCTTCCCCACCAACCAGGCGATGATCCAACCCAGGACCAGGATCACGAGGAATCCGACCAGAAGCGGCACGAAGTTCGCCACCGCCTGCCAGGCCGTCGTCAGTCCCTGACCCACGTCCATACGTCTTCACCTCCAAATCGCTTGCTCCGTCGGGTTTGCCGAATGGCGGACCGGACGGATACGGCGAAGAGAAGCGCGTTGCTTCTCATTCCGCCGATACCCGACATGTGGCGATTGAACCGCTTGTCACGCACGCGTTGGGGTGAATCCTGTTTTTTGGGAATTTCCTTGAGAAAAAATGGGTGTCAATTTTCCTCATGCCGTGACAAAAGAACCCGGGGCGCGAAAAGCACCCCGGGCACCTCCTTGAAGAACGGGAAAGGTCAGTCCTGTCCGTCCGCCTTGCGTTGCAGATCCCAGCCACTGATACCGCGCCAGGCCAAGCGGGCCACCAGTTGCTCGGCGGCGTCCTTGGGGACGGAGCCGCGGCTGTTGAGCCAGTACCGGGCGCTGGTCTCGGCCATGCCGACCAGGCCGATGCTGAGCAGGTGCGCCTGTTCGTCGGAGATGCTGGTGTCCTGACGGATCACCGCCCCGATCAGCTCAGCGCAGCGCTGGAAGGTCTCCTCGCTCTTCTCCCGCACGGCGGGCAGGTTGCGCAGGTCGGACTCGAAGACCAGCCTGAAGGCCTCGCCGTCCCCCGCGACGAAGTCGAAGTAGGCACGGAAGCTCGCGATGACGCGCTGACGGTTGTCATCGGTGCTCTCCAGGGCCTCTCGCTGCTTTTCGACCAGTACCTCGGAGTGCTCCTCCAGCAGAGCCAGGTACAGCTCCAGCTTTCCCGGGAAGTGCTGATAGAGCACCGGCTTGCTGACGCCGGCACGGTCGGCGATCTCGTCCATCGCCGCCGCGTGGTACCCCCGCGCGACGAAAACCTCCTGCGCCGCGGCCAGGAGTTGGCGGCGGCGTCTCACCCGGGGCAGGCGTGTGCCCCGGGTGCGGGCGTCTGAAGGAGCTGTCACACCCACACCCTCCGAACTCGGAATGGCAGATGCACGCCTTCACCGGACATCTGCGTGGCTAGGTCTTGCCGAACACGGCCAGCGGCGCGTTCCATGTCTTCCCTCATCTTACTCCCGCGTAGCTTCTTCGCGAGCAGGGCGGGGAGGGACCGGTCCGGTGGGCCGAGGAGGGGCGGCGTCCCTCACCGGGCGCGTGTGCTCGCCGCCTATGGTCCCCCCGAACGGGAGGACGGGGGCCGGTCAGCGCCATTCGTCCTCGTCCAGTTCGACCTCAAGGGCCTGTTCCACCACATCGGCCTCGGAAGCGCGGTGGAGACTGTCCTCCGACGGGTGGTCCCACCCGTTCTCGGCGTCGTCCACGGCCGGTGTGCTCTGGTCGACGGCGTCGGCCTCGGGGACCTCGATGGGCTCGGGTACGGGGCTCCCCTCGGCGGCCGGGCCTCGTCCCACGGAACGATTCTCCTGTGCCACAGGTGCCTCCTGACATCGGTCTCCGAGCGTACACATGACCACTACCCACCGTCCGGTCCGGTACGCCGGGCCGCGTGGAATGAACACCCCGGCCGCGGTGGTTGACGCTGACGGGACGTGCGCGGACCCCTGTGTGCTCAACACCTCCCGGGAGTGGGAATGGAACACCCCACCCGTTAGGTTGGGTATGAGTGCAAGCATGTTTCGCGCACCCGTCCCCTCGCCCGGTGCTCCCTTGGTACGGGTGGTGTGAAGCAACCGAACAGACATGAGGAGTCACAGTGTCGCTGCCGCCGCTGGTGGAACCAGCTGACGAGCTGACCGTGGACGAGGTACGCCGTTACTCGCGTCACCTGATCATCCCCGACGTGGGCATGGACGGGCAGAAGCGCCTGAAGAACGCCAAGGTCCTGGTCGTCGGTGCCGGCGGTCTGGGCTCCCCGGCGCTGCTCTACCTGGCCGCCGCCGGTGTGGGAACGCTCGGCATCATCGACTTCGACGTCGTGGACGAGTCCAACCTCCAGCGTCAGATCATCCACGGACAGAGCGACCTCGGTCGGCCCAAGGCCGAGTCCGCCCGGGACAGCGTCAAGGAGGTGAACCCCAACACCCACGTGATCCTGCACCAGGAGCGCCTGGAGTCGGACAACGCGTTGGAGATCCTCGGCGGTTACGACCTGATCCTGGACGGGACCGACAACTTCGCGACCCGCTACCTGGTCAACGACGCCTGCGTCATCCTGGGCAAGCCCTACGTCTGGGGTTCGATCTACCGCTTCGACGGTCAGGTCAGCGTCTTCTGGAACGAGTACGGGCCCCAGTACCGCGACCTGTACCCCGAGCCCCCGCCGCCCGGCATGGTCCCCTCCTGCGCCGAGGGCGGTGTCCTGGGAGTGCTGTGCTCCTCCATCGGCTCGGTCATGGTCAACGAGGCCATCAAGCTGATCACCGGTATCGGGGAGCCGCTGGTGGGCCGCCTGCTCATCTTCGACGCCCTGGAGATGAGCTGGCGTGAGGTCAAGGTCCGCAAGGATCCCGACACCGAGCCGGTCACCGAACTCATCGACTACGAGGCGTTCTGCGGCACCGTGTCGGAGGAGGCCGGTGCGGCGGCGGCCGGCGCGACGATCACCGCGTCCGAGCTCAAGGACCTGTTGGACCACAAGCCCGACGAGATCTTCCTCGTGGACGTGCGCGAGAAGAACGAGTACGAGATCGTCAGCATCCCGGGGGCCACGCTCATCCCCAAGGACCAGTTCCTCAACGGCAAGGCGTTCGAGCGGTTGCCGCAGGACAAGCGCGTGGTCCTGCACTGCAAGTCGGGTGGGCGTTCCGCCGAGGCGCTGGCCGCGGTCCACGC
>CALGOD010000013.1 GCA_937957845.1 uncultured Nocardiopsis sp. | reverse complement strand
CCGGCACCATCTCACCGAGCGCGTAGGCCACGGAGTTCTCCGCGTCGCGCCAACGGTAGGAGTCGGTGACCGTGGGGTGCTGGCCGTGGGTGTAACGCGTCATGGAACCGACCTCCCGCAAGTACGCCGAGCAGCACCGACACCGCGGACCCTACACCCGACATCTCCCATACCGATACACACATCTCAAAAAATGAGACACCCGCGGTGGGTTCGGGGCACGAGGTGTCCCCTCTCCCGCGCCGAAAGCCCACCTCGAAACCCGAAAAAGACTCCGCTGGACCCGATGAGTTCCGCCCACCACGGATGTCCTTCCCTGTGACGGCCGGTGCGGTGAGCCCGCGCCCGCACAGGAAGAAGGCAGACCATGACCGGACTCGGCAAGATCACCCCGTGCCTGTGGTTCGACACCCAGGCCAAGGAGGCGGCCGACTTCTACGTCGACCTGTTCGACGACTCGCGCATCCTGCGCGTGCGCCACTACGGACCCCAGGGTCCCCGCCCCGCCGGCATGGTGCTCACCGTGGACTTCGAGATCAACGGACAGCAGATCACCGCCCTCAACGGCGGCCCCGGATTCCCCTTCTCCGAGGCGTGCTCACTCCAGGTCATCTGCGATGACCAGCAGGAGTCCGACCACTACTGGCACAAACTCACCGAAGGCGGCCAAGAGGGCGAGTGCGGCTGGCTCAAGGACCGCTTCGGTCTTTCCTGGCAGGTCTTCCCCGCCGAACTCGACGACCTGCTGGACGACCCCGACCCCGGCAGGGCCGGGCGCGCCATGCAGGCGATGCTGAAGATGAAAAGGATCGACCTGGAGGAGATCCGCAGGGCCGCGGACCAGGGCTGAGGTCCCATTCCAAGACACCGGAACAGATGGCGTGGCGCCCCACCCCTCGCACGGGCGCCACCGCCCCGGCTCTGGCACGGGTCGCGCCACTCAGACCCGGATGAGGGAGAGGTAGGCGAAACCGAGCGTGCCCCGTGCCCCGTGGACCCGGAACTCACGGTGCCGGTCCGCCCGTGCCCGGACCTTTCCGGCGTCGGGAGAGTCGGGGTGGGCCGACAACCACTCCTCCCACCCCCGGGCGTGCCTGTTCTCGAAGTCGTCCCACTCCTCAAGGCTCGCCTGGGACAGCGCCCGCAAACGGAAACCGTGGGAGAGCGCCAGGTCCACCAGGTCGCCCATCGACCGGTACTGGTCACGTGGAACGTCACGCATGGCCTCCAGCTCCCGGGGGGTCGGTTCACGCGTCCAGAAGCACTCACCGAACAGGAAGCGGCCGCCCGGCCGCAGCAGGTCGGCGACCGCTTCTAGGGCGCGGGCGGTGTGCGTCACCGGATCCGCGCCCCACACGTGACCGGCACCGATGTTGAACACCACGTCCGCCGCCGTGCCGGTCCAGGCGCCCACGTCACCGACCACCAGTTCGACGCGTTCTTGTAGTCCACGGGCGCGGGCGTTGGCGCGCCCGTGCTCGATCGCCTGCTCACCGAGGTCGATCCCCCACCCGGTGGCGGTCGGTTCGCCGTGCAGGGCGCGCAGCAGCAGCTCGGCCCAGCCGCAACCGATGTCGACGATCCGCTTCCCGGCCAGGGAGTCCAGGGAGCGGATCAGCCGGGCCGCGTGGGCCTGACCCAGTGGGCTGTTGAAGTCGGCGTCGCGGTACAGGGGTGGAACCGGGGGAGTGACCATCGGTCCAGGATCACGGGCACGCCCGGTGACGTCCACCGGTTTTCGGCGCACGGATGTGGTCTCAAGGCCCCAGAGCACAGTCACCGCAGTAGCCGCCACCGGGAACCCGGTAGTACAGGCAGCACGTGGTCCGCCGGAACGGCGCCGCCCCACCCCGGTCGGTGTAACCTCCGCTTCCCTCAAGGCAGGGACGCCGCAACAGGTCCCGCGTCACCTCCTCCGCCTCCGCCCCGTACTCGGGACGCTCCTGGCCCAAGGCACGTGCGGCCCCCGCCAGCGAGGCGGCGATATTGCCCCGCAACAGCCCGGGGG
>CALGOD010000012.1 GCA_937957845.1 uncultured Nocardiopsis sp. | reverse complement strand
TGATCAACAGGCCGATCGGCTGGTCGAAGTCCAGGTACTCGCGGGCCTGGCCCAGGAGCTTCTCCGGCTCGGTCAGGTCGGCGTCGATGTAGTTCGTGGCGCCACGCGGATCACTGGTGAGCAGGGCCCTGGCGTGCGCGAGCACGAGCGGGTCGTTGTCGACGTAGACGATCCTGGACTCGGGGGCGACGCTCTGGGCCACCTCGTGGGTGTTGTTGGCCGTGGGCAGTCCGGTGCCGATGTCGAGGAACTGGCGGATCCCCTCCTCCTTGGCGAGGTAGGTGACCGCGCGGTTCAAAAAGGCCCGGTCGGCGCGGGCCGCCGCGACGATTCCCGGGAAGGTCGCCTGGATGTGGTCGCCGACCGCGCGGTCCGGGGGGTAGTTGTCCTTGCCGCCCAGCCAGTAGTTCCATACCCGTGCGGAGTGGGCCACGCTGGTATCGATGGGAAGGTCTGCCATAGAGCGCTCACTCTGCTTCATGTGTGGACAGGGAAGTCCAAAGTAGCGCTTTCGTGTCGTGTCGGAAGCGTCGGCGACACAGGGATTTCCCCTGCTGCGGGGAGGCGGTCGTGTGGTGCCCCCGGCCCGGCGGGACCGAGGGCACGACTCAGGTCGTGTAGTCGGCGTTGATGCGGATGTAGCCCTCGGTCAGGTCGCAGCCGTAGGCGGTGAAACCTCCCTCGGCGATGCCCAGGTCGACGCCGATCACCACCTCCTCGCCCCTCAGATACCGGGTGGCGCGCTCCAACACCTCGTCGGTGGCCTCGGCGGGGTAGGTCTCCACGTCACCGAAGTGGACGCGCACACGCGAGGGGAGGATGTCGGTCTCGTCGGAGCACTTGCCGACCGCCATCACCACCCGTCCCCAGTTCGGGTCCGCGCCGTGCACGGCGGTCTTGACCAGGGGGGAGTTCACCACGGCCTTGGCCACCCGTTTGGCCTGGGCGTCGTCGCGCGCACCGCTCACCCGTACCTCGATCAGCTTGCTCGCGCCCTCGCCGTCGGAGGCGATCATCCGCACCAGCTTCAGCGCCACCTCGTACAGCGCCTCCTCGAACCCGGCCACGTCCACCGGCCCGGCCAGACCGTTGGCGAAGACCGCCGCGGAGTCACTGGTGGAGGTGTCGGTGTCGATGCTCAGCGCGTTGAACGTGCGGTCCACCACCCGGCGGAACACCTCGTCCAGAACCGGCTGTTCCAGCTCGGCGTCGGTGAAGAACCAGGCCAGCATCGTCGCCATGTCCGGCTCGATCATGCCGACGCCCTTGGCGATGCCCGTCAACGTCGCCTTCCCGATCCGCGCGGAGGCGGCCTTGGGCCGGGTGTCGGTCGTCATCATCGCCGCCGCGGCGCGGTCCAGGTCGGCAGGGGGGAAGTCGGTGGGCAGCGCGTCCAGGTAGGAGCGGACCTTCTCGATGGGGTAGGGGCGGCCGATCACACCGGTGGAGGCGACCAGGATCTCCTCGGGCGCCACCCCCGCGGCCCGGGCCACCCGTTCCTGTACCTCGCGGGCGTGGTCGTCGCCGATCCTGCCGGTGGCCACGTTGGCGTTGCGGGCGATCACCGCGACGCCCCGCGCGCGTCCGTCCGCCGCGCAGCGGCGGCTGAGGATCACGCTGGGGCCGGCGAACAGGGATCGCGTGAACACCGCGGACACGTGCGCCGGGACCTCGGACACCACCGCGAAGAAATCGTCCTTCGGATCCTTGATCCCGATGTTTCCGGCCACGCCGCGGAAACCGGCGGGAACGGGGGTCTGACTGCTCATCGTCCTCCTCGGGTCTTCCCGGCGCCAGACTACTCCGCCGGGCCCTGATCGCTCTTTCCGGCTATGACCTGCGAGGGTTTCGTCCCATTCACATAGGAGGACGGTGTGACAACGACCTGGTAACGGGGTATCCGCCGAGGTACGGACCAGGTGGGGGGAGGCGTGTTGTGCGTGATGGTGACTGGCTCACGGAGACGGGGACGCGGATCCGGGGTGTCCTGAAGGTGTTGGTGGACGCCGGTTGGCTTCCGGGCGGCACGGCCGTCATCGGCACCGGCGGTATGTGGGAGTTCGTCGCGGTCGGCCGGGTCGACGTCGAGAACGACACCGCCCCGGACGTGGCCTACGACGTGGCGAGTCTGACCAAGGTGATGGCCACGTGGCCGCTCGTCGGTCGGGCCGTGGCCGAGGGGATCATGGACCTGGACGCGCCGATGTCCGAGTACCTGGACGTGGACGGTCTTCCCGGAGCCGACGTCACCACCCGCCAGATCCTCACCCACACCAGCAGGCTCAACCCGGTGGCGTGGCTGGAGCGGTACGTGGGAACCGAGCAGGACCTGGCCGAGGCGATCCTGGCCGATCCGCTGGAGGAGCCGGGGTACCACTACATCGACCGGGGCTTCATCCTCCTCGGGCTGCTTCTGGAACGCCTCTACGGCACGGGCCTGGACCGGTTGGCGGGCGACCTGTGGCGGGAGTTGGGCATGCGCTCCACGGCCTTCGGTCCGTTGGCGCGCTCACCCGGTGTCGCACCCACCGAGTGTCGTATCCCCGGTGCGGCCCCGACCTGGGGGGTGGTGCACGACGAGGCGGCGGCGCTGATGGGCGGCGTGGCCGGCCACGCCGGGGCGTTCACCACGGCCATCGACCTCGGCACCTTCTCCCGGGAACTGCTGCGTCTGTACGAGGGCGGCGCGGGGCCGATCCCGTCCTCCTACGTGCGCATGAGCTGGCGTCCTCATGTGGACGCGGGCGCGCGGCTATGGCGGGGCCTGGGCTGGTTGGTCACCCCCGAGGGGGTCGTCTACCACAACGGTTTCACCGGGACGAGTCTGTTCATGCATCCGGGGAGCGGCCGGTACGTGGGAGTGCTGACCAACGCCGTGCACTACGGGCGGGACCGGACCGGTTTAGTGGATCTGAGGTCGGCGGCCAGGTCCGCTCTCACTCCCCACCAGACACACGAGTCCCCGTCCTGAGGGGCGGTTCGCCGACGCGCGTGGAGCGTGCCGGCGGCCCCCGGCGAAGTTCATCCCTGGGGAGAGTCGCGGAGCGCGTCGACGAGCAGGCCCAGGAGTTCGGAGAGTCCGGCGGGACCGGGGACGACCAGGTCGGCCGCCTCGGCCACGGCCGTGACCTCCTCGGAGGAGGAGCACACGTTGATCCCCTCGATGCCTTGGGAACGCAGGGCCACCACGGCCTCGAACGCGGGCAGGTCCCCCAGGTCGTCTCCGGCGTAGAGCAGCGTGCGGGGACCCGTCTCGGCGACGAGCGCGGTGAGCGCGGACCCCTTGTCCACACCCTGTGGACGGAGTTCGACGACCATCCGACCGGGCTCGACCCGCAGGCCGGCCCGCTCGGCCAGTTCGCGCAGGGCGGGGGAGAGCAGGGCCAGGGCGCCGTCGGGGTCGGCGGTACGTCGGGTGTGCACGGCCAGGGAGCGGCCCTTGTCCTCGAGCCAGGTGCCCTCCGGGGCTTCCAACCGGTCGAGTAGACCGGGCAGCTCCTCGCGCACCACGTCCACCCCCGGCGGTGTGGGTGCGGCGACCACACGGCCGTTCGTCCAACGCTCGGCGCCGTAGTGCCCCAGCACGGTGATGCCGGGAACGCGATCCAGTCCGCCCAGTCCCACCGCCGTCTCCGCGGGGCGTCCGGTGACCACCGCGACCGAACCGAGCAGACCGGCCAGTTCGGCGACTCTCTCCACGATGCCCGGATAGGGGGCGGACGCGCGGGGATCGGCGACGATCGGCGCGAGCGTGCCGTCGAAGTCGAAGGCGGCCATCGCCTGCCGGGGCGCTTTCAGGAGGGCGTCGAGCGCGGTGCGTCCGGCGTTCGTCTCGGGCTGGGGCAGGGACATGGAGGACCTTTCCGGTGGGGCCGCGGGTGCGGGCCGGGCGGGGCCGCCAGACTA
>CALGOD010000011.1 GCA_937957845.1 uncultured Nocardiopsis sp. | reverse complement strand
GTGTCCGAGGGGGGACTTGAACCCCCACAGCCTTAACGGCCACTAGCACCTCAAGCTAGCGCGTCTACCTATTCCGCCACCCGGACCGGGCATGAGCGGCGCTCTCGCGCCGGACAGGACAACCATAGCAAAGGTCTGGGGGGTCACGAACCAGCTTTTCCGGCGGGGAAGACCGTGACAGGGTCGGGAACACAGCAGGACAGAAGGTGCGACGGGAAGGGAGCATCAGATGGCGGAGCCAGGCAGGGAGCCGAGCGCGGCCGAGGTCGAGGTGGTGGACCTGTGCCGGGAGCTCATCGAGTTCGACACCTCCAACTACGGCGACCATTCGGGTCCCGGGGAGCGCAAGGCCGCCGAGTACGTGGCGGGCAAGCTCGACGAGGTCGGTGTCGAGTCGACGATCTACGAGAAGCACCCGGGGCGCAGCAACGTCGTGGCACGGATCACGGGGGAGGACTCCAGCCGTCCCCCGCTGCTCATCCACGGCCACCTCGACGTCGTTCCGGCGGCCCCCGAGGACTGGACCCACCACCCCTTCGCGGCCGAGATCGCCGACGGCTGCGTGTGGGGGCGCGGCGCGATCGACATGAAGAACATGAACGCGATGGTCCTGGCGATGCTGCGCCAGCGCCTGCGCGAGGGGCGCCGCCCTCCACGCGACATCGTGCTGGCCTTCCTCGCCGACGAGGAGGCCGGCGGCACCTGGGGCGCCCAGTACCTGGTGGACGAGCACCCCGAACTGTTCGCCGACTGCGACGCGGCGATCAGTGAGGTGGGCGGCTTCTCGTTCACCGTCAGGGAGAACCGCCGCCTCTACCTGGTGGAGACGGCGGAGAAGGGCATCGCCTGGATGAAACTGACCGCGCGCGGCACCGCCGGGCACGGTTCGATGGTCAACGACGACAACGCCGTCACCGAGCTGGCCGCGGCCGTCGCCCGGCTCGGCGAGCACCGGTTCCCCCTGCAACTCACTCCCACGGTGCGGACCTTCTTGGAGGAGATCTGCGAGGAGTTCGGCATTCCCTTCGAGGAGAAGGACGTCGACGCCACGGTCGCGCGCCTGGGACCGATCGCCCGCATGATCGGCGCCACCCTGCGCAACACGGTCAACCCCACGGTCCTGGGCGGTGGATACAAGGCCAACGTGATTCCGGGCGAGGCCACCGCACAGGTGGACGGTCGCTTCCTGCCGGGGACCGAGGACGAGTACTTCGCCGAGATCGACCGGCTCCTGGGACCCAAGGTCAGCCGTGAGTTCATCCACCACCTGCCCGCCGTGGAGACCTCCTTCGAAGGCGGGCTGGTCAGCGCCATGTCGGAGTCCCTGCTGGCCGAGGACCCGGGGGCCAAGGCCGTTCCGTACTGCCTCTCCGGCGGCACCGACGCCAAGAGCTTCTCCCGGCTGGGGATCCGCAACTACGGTTTCGTGCCTTTGAGGCTGCCCCCGGAGCTGGACTTCGCGGGCATGTTCCACGGGGTGGACGAGCGGGTTCCGATCGACGGCCTACAGTTCGGGGTCCGTGTGCTGGACCGTTTCGTCGGACTGAGCTGACTTCGTTCCGCTTTGCGGTGCCCACCGGCGGGCCGTGTCGAGAACTTTCTCGGCGCGGTCCGCCGATTCGGCCCACGGTAACCCAGGGTGATGTTAATGTTGCAGTCAGTTCGGCGGCGTCGTGCTTCTCCCCGTCTTGACGGGTGCGGAGCCTTGGCGCCGGCGTGCGACCGTGACGGCAACGCCGCGCGGGACCGTCCAGTGGTAGCGGAGCGAAGGGACACCCATGGTGCTCGCGGGTCAGGAGTGGCTGCAGGACAGCCGCGCTGCCCGCTTGTCCCGGAACTCCCTCACCCGGCTGCTGCTCCTGTCGGGACTCGTCGCCGTCGCATGGCTGGCCGGGGGCATGGGCATCGCCCACGGTGAGACCTCCTCCGAGCCCGGCGGTCTGGTCGGCCGGATTCTGGAGGCCGGTGACCACGTCGAGCAGGCGGACCAGGGCACGACCCAGGGGTCCGGCGGCACACGGGTTCTGGAGACGACGGACCGTGTGGCCTCCACCGCGGAGGTGCTCGCCGACACGGCCCTGCACGGGACCGGTGCCACGACCGCGCTCGAGGAGAGCAGGACCGCCAACGCGGCCGGCAGGGTGGTCGAGGGGACCGCCCGGACCATCGACGACACCGCCCGCGACGCGGGCGACCTCATCGGCGGACTCGCCAGCCATGGTCACGACGTGGTGAGGTCCACCGACGAGTCTTTGCGCGACGGCCGTCTGGTCGAGGCGGTCGCGGAGGGGCTGACCGATCCCACCCGCTCGATCCACGGTGCCGTGAACACCGCGACACCGCTGCCCCTGCCCGCTCTCGGCACCTTCGAAGAGCCCACGACCGAGCCGGACCGGCCCTCGGCCCAGGACGACCTGGACGCCGATGACCGTGAACCCGGTGAGGAGCGGGCCGCCGCGGACTCCGACCTCGCCGTCCACATTCCCGTGGACCCGGCCGTGTGGAGCTCCGCCGCCGCCGAGACCTCCGCGCAGGAGGCGGACCAAGACTCCGGGGATCGTCTTCGCCTCATCGCGGGCGGAGCGCATCACCCGGCTGGGGCCGACGCCGCAGGCGCCTCCGCCCCGTCCTTCCCCGCTCCCGGCGCTGCCGGGTTTCTCATGGCCCGGGCCGGCCACCTGGCTCCCCGGCCCCAGCGGGTCGCCCTTCCCGGCGACCCCACCCTGGTCGTCCGTGACGCCGCGGACGACCCTTCCTTCTCGCCCGACTAGCCGCGTCGTCATACGACCGCGGCCGGTCCGTGCGCCTTCTCGCGCAGCCGCCCCGTCATGGGCGCGCCTTCCTCCCGGCCTTCCCGGAGCGTGAAGCTCTCCGCCCGCGGTCCAACGAGCAGCTGATCGGCCGACCTTCTCGCTGACCAAAGGACACCCCATGACCTATGACACGCACGCCCGGATCGCCGCGCTGGTGACGGCGGGACTGCTCGCCACCAGCGGAGGGATCGCCTACGCCGACACCGTGACCAGCGGAAACGGTTCCATCGGCGGAGGCAACCAGATCGTGGCCGACCTGGACGTCCCCCTCAACATCTGCGGCAACGCCATCGCCATCCTCGGGGTGGCCGGGGCCAACTGCGTCGACGGCGACGCCGTGGCCGGAGGCCGCGACGGGGACATCGCCACCTCGGGCAACGGCTCCCTGTTGGGCGGCAACCAGGTGGTCGTCGACGGTGACGTCCCCATCAACGTCTGCGGCAACTCCGTCGGAGTCGTCGGGGTGGCCGGGGCCAACTGCGTCGACGGCGACGCCGTGGTCGAGGACGGACCCGACGACGGCCCCACCGAGGAGCCGAAGAAGCCCGAGAAGCCGAAGACCCCGGACGAGGACGAGCCCGGTGACGAGGACGAGTACCCCGGTGACGAGGAGGAGTACCCCGGTGACGGCGATGAGCCCGGCGACGGGGATGACAGGACTCCGCAGGTGTCCGCTCTGCCCGTGACCGACGCGGAGGCTCCCTCCGCTCAGTCGGGCGAGCTCGCGTCGACCGGAACCGACGGCAGTGCCCTGGCCGGATGGTTGGCCGCCGCCGTGGCAGCGGTCGCGGCGGGTGTCGGACTGGTCCTGTTCGGCAGGCGCCGCAGCGCCCGCGCGTAGGGACGGCTCCCCGGGCCGCTCCCGCGGCCCGGGGGCTGACGCGAGTCCCGTAGCACCGGCCCAGGCCATGTGCTCGGGGTTCACGTCAGCCCCGCCCGCCTCGCGAGGCGGAGCTGACCGACGGGGTGCGCGCGTCCACCCGCAACCAGTGGACCGAGACCGCGGCGCACTCCCCAGAACCGGTGACACGCACCGCCCAGGTGCGAAGCCGACCGGATGATCCCCGGCCTTGGCCGAAGGCCCGCACCCCATCCAGGGGCGCGGAACGGCCTGTGGCCCGAGCACACCTTCTCATCGACATTCTCTGAAAGGACCTCCCACATGCGTAAGTGGGCCAGCACCTCAGCGAAGTCCGTGCTGCTGACCGCGGGATTCGTCGCGCTGGGCAGCGGAGTGGCCTTCGCCGACAGCGATGCCGCGACCAGCGGAAACGGCTCCGTCCTGGGCGGCAACCAGGCCGTGGTGAACGCCGACGTCCCGGTGAACGTCTCCGGTAACGCCATCGGGGCGGTCCTCGGCGTGGCCGGGGCCGACAGCACCGGTAACGGGGCCGCCGTGATCGAACGCGACCGCCACGGCGCCGACGTCGCGACCAGTGGGAACGGCTCCCTGCTGGGAGGCAACCAGCTGGTCGTGGACGCGGAGATCCCGGTCAACGTCGCGGGCAACGCGATCGGCGCGGTGGGCGGTGTCGCGGGTGCGGCGGCCAGTGACACCGGTGCCGTGGTGCACGAGAGCCACGGTCACCGTCACCACCACTCCGCGCCCACCGAGTACACGGTCATGGACGTGGTGGGCGAGGTCTCCCGCAACGCCACCATCCTGCCCCTGCCCGACACCTCCGGGGTGGACGCGGGCGTGCTGCGTCAGTCGGCGCCGCGCGAGCACCAGCGGGCGCCGCGTGAACACCAGTCCATCGCCACCTCCGGCAACGGCTCCCTGATCGGCGGCAACCAGGCGGTCGTGGACCTGGACGTTCCGGTGAACCTGGCCGGTAACGCGATCGGCGCGGTGGGCGGTGTCGCGGGTGCGGCGGCCAGTGACACCGGTGCCGTGGTGCACGAGAGCCACGAGCACATCGCCACCTCCGGCAACGG
>CALGOD010000010.1 GCA_937957845.1 uncultured Nocardiopsis sp. | reverse complement strand
CCCGTGCACCGCGCGGTGGCGTTCGAGCATCGGAGCGAACCCCTCCTCATGTTCGACCTCCCGGGCCCTCGTGCCGCCGTCCGCGTGCCGCCCGACCCGTGCACCGGACACCGCGGTCCCTCCCTCGGCCCGTGCGCGCGGCGGCCCGGCCTCCTCCACCGTCACACGCGTCACGAGCCGTAGTCTCCGGACCTCCCTCAGTTCCAGGCCGCCACCGCTGACACGGGCCCGCCCTCCCTCGGTGGTGACCGCGCAGGTCACGGTGTACCCGCTCAAGGCGCCGTCCGGACGTTCGGGAAAGCCGACCCTCAGGGTGAGCAGTCCGGGCGTGACCTCGGAGCGGGATGTCAGCGGCACCGGCGGGGTCTCCTCCAGCGGAGAGAGGCGCAACGTTCCGTCCAGGCCGTGCGGTGAGGCGATCTCACCGACCACCGCCCCGTCGGTGCGGGAGGCGAAGGTCCGGTGCTCGGTCCCGTCCGGCAGCCGCTCGGTGACCAGTCCCGTGTCCAGGTCACAAGTACGCGTGGGGACGCCCTCCCCGGGAGTCAGGGGTGTGAACGACAGCACGGCGGCTCCCACGAGCGGGTCGATCCACCGTGTGTCGGTGTAGCCCTCCTGCGCGGCCACCTCCACGATGCGCTCGGCGGTCTCCCTGGAGCGACCTTCGAGAAGGAGGGCCCGCAGCTCCGGCAGGATCCGCGCCGTCTCCGGGGCGGGCAGCGGTGCGGTGACGGGCAGGAAGAGTCTCTCGTGACCGAGGGTGAGACGGATCCGGTCGGAGGTGGAGTGCACGAGCGCTCCAAGGCTTCCGTTACCGGTGATCAGGGCGTCCTCCCAGTTCCGGACGGGATGCCGGGTACGGACGTGGCGGGGTGGGGGCATGGAAGCTCCTCGCGTGGGGGGTGTCGCCGGGGCGCCTTTGGCCCTACTTTGTTGGCGCACACACCAAAGCAGAAGGAGCCACCATGTCCACTCCGCTCTGGTTCGGCGGCGACTACAACCCCGAGCAGTGGCCCGAGGACGTCCAGGTGGCGGACGTGGAACTGATGCACCGGGCCGGGGTCAACCTCGTGACGGTCGGCGTGTTCTCGTGGTCCCTTCTCGAACCCCGGGAGGGCGAGTACCGGTTCGCGTGGCTGGACCGGGTGATGGACCGGCTCGGGGAGAACGGGATCGGAGTCGCCCTGGCCACTCCGACCGCCTCCCCTCCCCCGTGGTTCGGCCTCGCCCACCCCGACGCGATGCCGGTGACCGCCGACGGCACCCGGCTCACCCACGGCAGCCGTGACACCTATGACGTGTGCGCCCCCGCCTACCGCGAGGCCAGTGTCCGGATCGCCCGTGTCCTGGCCGAGCGGTACTCCTCCCACCCCGCGCTGCGGATGTGGCACGTGCACAACGAGTACGGCACCTGGTCGCACTCCGAGCACACCGCTCGGGCCTTCCGTGACTGGCTGCGCGGGCGCCACGGTGACCTGGACGGGCTCAACACGGCGTGGACGACGGCCTTCTGGAGCCAGCACTACTCGGAGTGGGAGCAGATCCAGCCTCCCCGCGCCACCCAGTACCTGCCCAACCCGGCGCACGTGCTGGACTTTCGACGTTTCCTGTCGGACGCGATGCTGGAGCACTTCCTGGCCCAACGCGAGGCGTTGCGCGCGGTACGGCGGGACGTACCCGTCACGACCAACCTGGCGTTCGGCGACTGGGTCCCGGTGGACCCATGGCGGTGGGCCGAACACCTGGACCTGGTCGCCGTGGACGACTACCCCGACCTCACCGGCGCGGGCGCGGCCGAACAGACCGCCTTCGCCGCCGACCTGGCGCGTTCGTGGGCGGATCGGGTGCCGGGGCCGGGGCGTCCGTGGCTGCTGATGGAGCAGGCGGCCGGGGTGACCTACACCGGGGAGGTCACCAGGCCCAAGGCCGCCGGTGAGACCGTGCGGCACAGTCTGGCGCACGTGGCCCGGGGTTCGCGGGGCGCGATGTTCTTCCAGTGGCGGGCCTCCCGGGGCGGCGCCGAACAGTGGTACTCGGGGATGGTGCCGCACGCCGGAGCCGACTCCCGGGTGTTCCGTGAGGTGTGCGAACTGGGGAACCTGCTGCCCCGGTTGGCGGAGTTGAGCGAGTCCGACGTGGTCGTCGACGCGGCCCTCACCTGGGACCCGGAGTGTTGGTGGGCGTTGGGCAGCCCCTCGCTGCCCTCACGGAACGTGGTCGGCCTGGAGTCCGTGCGCGAGGTTCACCGAGTGCTGTGGCGAGCGGGGCGCACGGTGGACGTGGTCCGCCCCGACCGCGAACTTCCCCGGGTGCCACTGCTGGTGGTGCCCGCGCTGTACCTGCTGTCGGACGAGGGCGCCGCGCGGCTGGCGCGCTACACCGAGGACGGCGGAACGTTGGTGGTGACGTACCTGAGCGGAGTGGCCGACCCGGACGGGACCGTGCGCGTGGGCGGATATCCGGGTGCGTTGCGCGACCTGCTGGGCGTGCGCGTGGAGGAGGTGTACCCGATGCCTTCCGGGGAGTCGGTGGGCATGGACCTGGGGTCGGTGCGGGAGGAGGTCACCCTGTGGAGCGAGCACGTCCACCTCGCGGGGGCCGAGGCGGTGGCGCACTACGCGGGCGGACCGCTGGACGGGCTTCCCGCGGCGACCCGGCGACGCCACGGGGCGGGCGAGGCTTGGTACCTGTCGGCGCGGCTGACGGACCGGGGTCTGGCCCGGCTCCTGGCCGAGGCGGCGGGGACGGGACCGTTCCCCGAACCGGGACTGGACGTGGTGCGTCGTGTGGACCGGAAGGGGGCGTGGGTGTTCGTCACCAACCACGACGACCGGCCACGGCGGATCGACCCGGGGCGGTTCGGCTTGGACGCGGGCGCCCACGACCTGGTGTCAGGTTCCTCCGCGGAGGGGATGACCCTGCCCGGAGGCGGTGTGGCGGTGCTGCGCGGTCACCCCGTTGACAATTAGGTGGGAGACTAGACAAACTAGGCGGAGCGCTGCGCCTAACCAGGAGAGACGATCATGAGCGACTACCGGCCCGTACCCGAGGACAGGTTCACCTTCGGCCTGTGGACCGTGGGATGGCGTGGACTGAACACGTTCGGCGACTCCGTGCGTCCCGCGCTCGACGCGGCCGACACGGTGCGCCGCCTGGCCGACCTCGGCGCGTACGGGGTCACCTTCCACGACGACGACCTCTTCACCCCCACCAGCTCCGACTCCGAACGCGAGGCCGTCCTCAAGCCGTTCCGGGCCGCCCTGGAGGAGACCGGCCTCACGGTGCCGATGGCGACCACCAACCTGTTCTCCCACCCGGTGTTCCGTGACGGCGGGTTCACCTCCAACAGCCGCGACGTGCGCCGCTACGCGATCCGCAAGGTCATCCGCAACATCGACCTGGCGGTGTCGCTGGGCGCGAGCACCTACGTGTTCTGGGGCGGTATGGACGGTGCCGAGACGGAGGCGGGCAAGGACCACGCCGCCGCCCTGGACCGGCTGCGCGAGGCCTTCGACGTCCTGGGCGGCTACGTGCGCGAACAGGGCTACGACCTGCGCTTCGCCATTGAGCCCAAGCCCAACGAACCGCGCGGCGACGTGCTGCTGCCGACCGTCGGGCACGCGCTGGCCTTCATCAACTCGCTGGAGCACTCCGAGATGGTCGGGGTCAACCCCGAGGTCGGCCACGAGCAGATGGCCGGGCTGAACTTCGCACACGGGGTCGCGTTCCACATCGACCTCAACGGCCAGCGCGGCGTCAAGTACGACCAGGACCTGCGCTTCGGCGCCGGCGACCTCAAGGAGGCGTTCTTCCTGGTCGACCTGCTGGAGAGCGCGAACTACGACGGACCCAAGCACTTCGACTTCAAGCCCCCGCGGACCGAGGACATGGACGGCGTGTGGGAGTCGGCCGCGGCGTGCATGCGCAACTACCTCATCCTGCGTGAGAAGGCCAAGGCCTTCCGCGCCGACCCCGAGGTGGTCGAGGCCCTCAAGGCCTCCCGTGTCCCCGAACTGGCCGAGCCCACGCTGGGCGAGGGCGAGTCGTTGTCCGACCTGCTCGCCGAGGAGATCGACCTGGCCGAGGTGGGCGAGCGCGGCTACCACTTCGAGCGCCTGGACCAGCTCGCCATGGAGCACCTGCTCGGCGTGCGCTGACCACGGACCGGGGCAGAGAGCCCTCATGGGGCCCACAGACGGGTTCGTCGGTGGGCCCCACACCCGTGTCCCGAGTGGTGTGAGTGGTGTGCGAAAGTCCGGGACACGGCCAACTCCGCGTCAAGGATGCGGTGGGGTGCGAGAACGGTGTCTGGAAGCGGAGGCGGCGGGTAGTGGCGTGGGTCGCCGGTACCCGTACCGAAGCGGAGGCGACCATGGCCGACGACGCCATCACCCTGATCATCCGCGACCACCGGAGGATGGAGGACCTGTTCGACCGACTCCAGACCGAACCCGAGAACAGGCCGCGGCTGTTGGAGGAGATCGAGGCCGTTCTCACCGCGCACAACCGGGCGGAGGAGGACGAGGTCTACCCGGTCGTGGTCCGCACGACCGGTGAGGTCCCCCAGGTCCGCCACAGCGCGGAGGAGCACCAGGAGGCCGAGGAGATCCTGACGCGTCTGAAGGACTGTGACCCCAACAGCGAGGAGTTCGAGGAACTGCGCCAGGAGTTCGTCGACGAGGTGAAGCACCACGTCGAGGAGGAGGAGAGCGAGATCCTGCCGGCCCTGGAACGCGCCGTGGGCCAAAAGCGCGTGCGGGAGTTGGGGAGGGCCTTCTCCGAACGACGCGAACAGGAGCTGAGGCGTTTCGGCCTCGGCGGCGCCTCCGGGCGGATCCCCCGACAGCGGGAGCTCTACGAGGAGGCGAAGCGGTTGGACATCAAGGACCGCTCCAAGATGAACAAGGAGGAGCTCGCCGAGGCAGTGCAGAGGGCCAAGAGCCGCTGAGCTCGGGCGGAGGACGAAACGGCCCCGCCGGGAGTGAACCCGGCGGGGCCGTCACGTGTG
>CALGOD010000009.1 GCA_937957845.1 uncultured Nocardiopsis sp. | reverse complement strand
GTGCGGACGAACTCGGACTGGTGGACCGGGCCGAGGCGGAGAGGCTTCGCGGGGACCGGCGGCGAGCCGCCGAGGAGTTGCACGACGGTACGGCGGGCACACCGGCCGAGGCCGATGAGCGGACCGTGACGGCCTCACGAACGGCTCTGCAACTACGAAGAGGACGACACCTCGCCCCCCGCAGCCACTACCTCCTCGCCGAACTGACCCCCGAGGGCGTCCCCGTCGATCCCGGGGACGACGAGGAGAAGGGTTGGAGCGGCACCGGCCTGACCATCGCCTCCTGGGAGGAGGCGGGCACCCGCGCGGTCGAGTTCGCCATGCCCGACACCGTCGGTACGCACCGGCCCCCGGTGACGTGGGGAACGGTCGCACACGACGCGCCCGCCGGGCTCCTGACCTGGACCACGCACCTGCGTCTGCCGGGACGCGGCGCCTGGCTACGGTCGGCCAACGGCACCTTGCGCCTGGACAGAGGCGCCTGGTACGGGGCGCTGTCCGGCGCCTCCGCCACTCCCCCGGCCCGGTTGGAGGCCGAGCACGCCCTGGCCGGAGTCCACGCCTGGCTGGCCCCCCGCGTCGGGGCCGACGGCCGATGGTCGGTGGAGGCCGTGCTGGAGGTGCGTGGAAAGGGCGTGTTCCGTCCTCTGGTGGCGGCCGCCTTCTGGGCCCTCACCGCGTCCTTTCGCAGACAGGACCGGCACAACGTCAGGAAGGGCACCGGGGAGCCGACCACCCGTGAGCGTCTGGAGCAGGCGTCACGCTCGTGGGACCGGATCGCGCGAAACGCACCGCACATCCCCGATCTGTTGCACGACCTGGCCGGGGCCATGGCCGACGCGGGAACCGGGGACTGAGGGGCGGGGCCGGTCCGCGACGGCCCTGTTCAGCGGGATCCAGCGAGGAACCCCGGGCGTTCACACCCGGAAGGCATCGCTTCTCAAGCCAGGGGTGCCCACACCAGGACACGAGTCCGCACCGTCGACCTCGGTCGGGACGCTTCTGGTCCGCGATGTACTCCT
>CALGOD010000008.1 GCA_937957845.1 uncultured Nocardiopsis sp. | reverse complement strand
CCCGTATTCTCCGCGGGCGATGCCGCGAAGAGGCGAGGAAAGGAAAAAGACACGCAGACCGGAAAGAACGCTCCGCTTCCCGGTCAGGGGGTATTGTTCTCTCGGACTTGAACTCATATCTTGTACTGGGCCCAAGCCAAGGTTAAGCTCATTCCTTCACCTCATGAAATGTCCACTTTAGGGACCATTTGCGGAGAAGCGGCCGCTGAGGGTACGTGAAGGGTACAGTCGATGCACGAGGACATCCCCAGTGCACAGCATGAGTACGGACATGCGATGAGGGAGCTGCGCCGAGGGATCGGCTGTACGTCGGACAGGCTGTCCGACAGCACCCCTCTCGAAGTCAGGCTTCGAGAAAGGATCCGGGCGAGAAGGGAAGAAGTCACCCCCGACCGGATGATCATGGAGCTCACCAACCTCATAGACTCCATTGGTGATCCGAAATTTCGTGAGTCCCTTCTTGTGGCTCTGCGCCTGGACCTGCGATACCAGGAACGCTCCCTGACAGAGCGCCGTAAGAACTACAACCGCGACCTGAGGAATTCATCGGATCCCGAGATGCGGCGTCTTCGCGTCGACAGCCTGCGCACCATGGAACGCCGGGAGAACAAGGCGATAGAACAGGTTTCCCGTTACCTGGCCAACGGCCACCAGGTGACCGACAGGGCCCACCTGCGCGACTTTCCCCTCCGCCCCATCGCACCTCAGGGAGAGTTGGCCGTGGAGGCGATCTCCTACTCGTGCGAGTTCTCCGAGTCCGGGGTCCTCACCACCCAGGACGTGATCCGATGGGTGAGGGCGACTTCAGCGGGAACCACTCCCGAGCTGACCGTGACCCACCGATACTTCGAGGGGAACCGGGCAGGACTGCTGGACATCGAGAGCCTTTATGGCTGCCGTATCACCAAGCGGGCGGAGACCGTCAGTGGCGACCTCTTCGCCAGGATCGGCATCCACAAGGACCTCGGTCCTACCGACGGGGTCTACTCCTTTGGAACCCGGGTCCGCGTGAACAGCGACGCCAGGTGCCGGCCCGTCGTCGTCTGGAGACCTCGAACGGCCTTCACCAAGCGCATCGAATTCCATCTCACGTTCCAGGAACCGCATCTTCCGGACCGCGCATGGTGGTTCGTCAGTCCCCGGGAAGTCGAAGGAGAACTGGAACCGCCGCTCAGCGAGGGACGGCACTTGGAACACCTTGATGAAGGCAGGTATTTTTACAGGATATTCGAAAACGAGGACATCACACCCGATCTGCGATACGGGATCTCCTGGGTGTGGCCGGAAACCTGGTCATCCCACGCACAGAATGGCAGATTAGAGAGAATGACAATGGAAAACGACGGATAAAAATCATTACACGCCCGGACCCACCAAAGGTCCGGGCGTACCATTGCCATGCCTCAGCTCTCTCCGTTGTCCATGCTCTCCTTCCTTGGGCGGAAGACCGCCGGCCTACCCCTCCTCACAGCAGACACGGTAACCGTGATCAGCAGGAATGCCAAGAGCTCTAGAGAAAAAATAATAGACTTACCCTCATCTTGTGACCAAGGTTTATAATGGCTTGAGATCGGGAATGCTATTCTTCAACCCTCATACTCGTGACACGATTTACGCCGCCCTGGATCCCGGTTTGGACGGCCGCGGCTTCGCCCCACACCCGATCACCACATCGCGAGTCCTCGGAGGGGTCACCATACGCCCCAGGCCCCGACCGCCCTGTGCGTCATCGCGGGGAAACCCGGCGGTGGTGACGATTTCACCGTGGGGGTCTGGCCGATGTCGGGCCGAACCAGCATCGTAGGGACGTCCGTATCCCCACTCCCCCGAATCGGAGCGACCACGGTGCGCAGATCCCCCTCCCCCGAACCCTCCTTTGCCAGAATTCCCCGGGCACTGCTCGGCCTCCTGGCCACGACGATCGCGGCGGTCCTCGTCGCCGTCCTGGGCTGGGCCGCCCCCGCCGCAGCCCACCATGTCCTCCCGCCCGGCATCCCCTCCACCGCCGCGGCGCAGTCCCAGCTCAACTCCCTGACCGTGCGATCCAAGAACAACGGCGCCGGTTACGACCGAAGCCTGTTCCCCCACTGGGTCATCGTGCAGGGCACGTGCGACGCGCGCGAGTACGTGCTGCGCCGCGACGGCCACACCGTCCAGGTCGACGGCAGTTGCCGGGCGACGTCGGGACGGTGGTCCAGCGAGTACGACGGCGTCTGGACCGGCAACGCATCCGAGTTCGACATCGACCACATGGTGCCGCTCAGTGACGCCTGGCGTTCGGGTGCCAACACCTGGACCACGGCGAAGCGCCGTGACTTC
>CALGOD010000007.1 GCA_937957845.1 uncultured Nocardiopsis sp. | reverse complement strand
AGGACCTGTGTGCGGCGGCACCGGTTCCGGCACCGCCGCACACAGGCCGGACAACGGTCAGACGGAGTAGCGGCTGAGGGTCTCTCCGCCGTCGACCTTGATCAGGTCTCCGTGGATGTATCCCGATTCGTCCGAGGCCAGGAACACCGCCAGATTCGCGACGTCCTCGACTTCCCCCCACCGCTTGAGCGGGATGGACTCGGTGAAGGAGCTGTCGAAGTCCTCGTCGTTGAACAACTCGCGTGTCAGCGCGGTCTTGGCGTAGGTCGGACAGATGCCGTTGACCCGGATCTGGTCCTTTCCGTACTCGATGGCCAGGCACCGGGTCAGGTTCGCCTGGGCGCCCTTGGAGATGTTGTACACCGACTGGTTCGGGTGGCCCTGCAGCCCGGCGGTGGAGACGATGTTGATGATGTTGCCGCCGTCGCCTTGGGAGAGGAATTGTTTGACCGCCTCCTGGGAGCCGAAGAACGTGCCCTTGGCGTTGACCTCGAAGCACACGTCGAGATCGGCTTCGCCGAACTCGTGCATCCGTTTGCCCGCGCGGAAGATACCGGCGTTGTTGACCATCACGTCCAAACGTCCGAAGGCCTTCACGGCTTCGGCGATCAGGTTCGCGACCTGGTCGGACTTGGTGACGTCGCACCGGACGAAAACGGCTTCGCCGCCTGACTCCCGGATCGACTGGACCGTGGTCAGTGCCGCGTCGTCCTCGAAACCACCCGCGGTGGGCTCCTCGCGGATGTCGCTGACCACCAACTTGGCGCCTTCTTTCGCGCAGGCCTTGGCGATACCGCGGCCGAGCCCGGAACTCGCCCCGGTGACGACGATGATCTTGTCTTCCAGACGGTTTCCCAACAGAGATGTCCTTTCGGTGCGAACGGCCGTGGGTGCGCTACGGGGCCAGATGCTGGAGGAACCAGTCACGTGCGAGCGAGCTCGACCGCTCGAACCCCGTGGTGTAGATGTCGAAGTGGCCGCCGGGCAGGATCTCGATCCGCTTGGGCTCGCGTGCCCTCTGGTAGGCGGAGATCGCGAGGTCGGTCGGGGTGAGCACGTCATCGGCGGCGGGAAGCAGGAGAAGGGGCGTGGGGCTGATGTACTCGATGTACGAGGCCGGTATGTACTCGCCGAGCATCTCGACGCTGCGCAGGGTCACCTCGTTACGCCAGGACGGAGCCATCGTGCGGTGGCTTTCGGTGAACCACTGGTAGGAGTCCGGGGTCGGCAGAGCGGAGGGGGCGAGAGGATCCTCGTCGACGACGGGGACCATCGCCGGCGGCTCACCGTTGAACCGAGCCAGGCGGTCGGCGTCGAACTGCTCCCGGAAACCGCCGAGGAAGTCCGGCCGCACGAGGCGGCGGAGGTTGTGGTATCCGTGGACCAAGGCCCCCTGGCTCACGACGGCCTTCACACGGCGATCGAGGGCGGAGACCACGAGCACGTGGCCACCGGAGTAGCTGCTGCCCCACACACCGATGTGGTCGGCGTCGACCTCGGGGAGGGTGGTGGCGTAGGTGATCGCGTGTCGGTAGTCGCGCACCTGTTGCCACGGGTCGATCTCCTGGCGCGGCTCGCCGTCGCTGGCGCCGAAGTTGCGATTGTCGAAGACCAGCGCGTTCAGTCCCGCGGAGGCGAACACCTCGGCGTATCGGTCCAGGTACATCTCCTTGACGGCCGAATACCCGTGTGCCATGACGACGGTCGGGCGGGCGGCCCCCGCGCCCTCGGCGGAATAGAACCACCCGCGTAGGGTGACTCCCTCGGCGTCGAAGTCGATATCGCGGCGAGCCATCGTTGATCTCCTTCGTCGAGTCGGCATGCAGCCCGAAGGAACGCGGAAGCTCACCCAAGGGCTTATGTCACCATATTCTTACTCTCTGTGATTGCAGGGGTGTGGACACGCGAGTCGGCTCGTCGCGTCGTCGAGTCCGCTCGGCGCAGGGCATGGGCGGCGCGAACCCCGGCCCGGGGCCACGAAGGAGCGCCCCGAGGAGGGTCGACGAAGGAGCACCTTCGGTGAGGGTCGTGCGGACGCGGCCGCACACCCCAGATCCACGGGCGTGGCGGTCCCTGGCCCCTGTGCCCGCCCGCGTGGGAGCCGGACGACTCACCCGCGTCACCCGCCAGGGTTACTCTGAAGCGCACCGGCACGGATTCAGCGGCAGCAGGGAACCCCCATGGTGGACACCACAGACCGACCGGATGACGAACCCCCCGTGCGGGACGACCGTCCCGCCGGAGGGCGAGAAGAAGGGAAAGGGCCGGATCGGGGCGAGCGGCTTCCTTGCCTGACGCCTCCGGACGGGGCCTGGCCGA
>CALGOD010000006.1 GCA_937957845.1 uncultured Nocardiopsis sp. | reverse complement strand
TCCGTCTTGTGACTGGAGTTCAGACGTGTGCTCTTCCGATCTGTGACGATGACGATCGTGTAGTCCTCCTTCAACTGGTGGATGAGGTCCTCGATCGCCAGAGTCGAGATGGGGTCCAGCGCCGAACAGGGCTCGTCCATCAGCAGCACCGACGGCCTGACCGCCGTGGCGCGGGCGATGCACAGCCGTTGCTGCTGGCCACCGGAGAGGCCCGAACCCGGCTTGTTCAGCCGGTCCTTGACCTCCTCCCACAGGTTCGCTCCGCGCAGCGACTGCTCCACCAGGTCGTCCGCCTCGGACTTGCTCATCCGCCTGTTGTTGAGCCGCGCGCCGGCGATGACGTTGTCGTAGATGGACATCGTCGGGAACGGGTTGGCCTTCTGGAAGACCATGCCGACCTCGCTGCGCACCATCACCGGGTCCACGTCGGGGCCGTAGATGTCCAGGTCGTCCAGGAGCACCTTGCCCTCGACACGGGCGGCGGGGGTCACCTCGTGCATCCGGTTGAGGGTCCGCAGGAAGGTGGACTTGCCACAGCCGGACGCTCCGATGAACGCCGTCACCGACCGTGGCTCGATGGTCATGGACACGTCGGCCACGGCCAGGAAGTCGCCGTAGTAGACGTGGAGTCCGGAGACGTCGATACGTTTCGCCACTGGAAGTTCCTCGTGAATCTGCTCCGCGCGCGGGGCGTGGACGGTGGATATGGGGTCAGCGGACCTTCGGCGCGAACAGGCGACCGAGCATGCGGGCCAGGAAGAACAGCAGCATCACCACCAGGATCAGGGTCAGCGCCGCGGCCCAGGCCCTCTCGTAGTTGATGGCGCCGCCCATGCGGACCTGGGAGTAGATGAACACCGGAAGGTTCATCATCTGTCCGTCGAACAGGTTCCAGTTGATCGAGATGGCCGAGGTCCCCGCGGTGAGGATCAGCGGAGCGGTCTCTCCGATAACGCGCGCGATGGCGAGCATGATTCCTGTGGTCAGGCCGGCGGCGGAGGTGGGCAGCACCACCTTGGTGATCGTCCGCCACTTGGGCACGCCCAAGGCGTACGACGCCTCCCGCAGGTCCTGCGGCACCAGACGCAGCATCTCCTCGCTGGAACGCACCACCACGGGGATCATCAGCACGGTCAGCGAGAGCGCGCCCGCCGCCCCGTTGGTCTTTCCCGGGCCGAAGAGCATCATCCACAGCGCCACCACGAACAGACCCGCGACGATGGACGGGATGCCCGTCATGACGTCGACGAAGAACATGATGATCCGCTTCATGCGGCCCTGGGCGTACTCCACCAGGTAGACGGCGGCCATCACACCGATCGGCACGGAGATCAGCGTGGCCATCCCGGTGATCATCAGGGTGCCGACGATCGCGTGGTAGGCGCCACCCGCGTCCATGCTCGGCAGCACGCCGTTCATCGACACGGTCAGGAAGTAGCCGTCGAACCGGGCGAAGCCGTTGACGAGCACGGTCCACAGCACCGACACCAGCGGCAGCATCGCCAGCAGGAAGCACCCGTAGACCAGCGAGGTGACGAGCCGGTCCATGGCCTTGCGTGAGCCCTCCACACGGGCCGACGCGGTCACC
This sequence comes from uncultured Nocardiopsis sp., assembly GCA_937957845.1. Classification (GTDB taxonomy): domain Bacteria; phylum Actinomycetota; class Actinomycetes; order Streptosporangiales; family Streptosporangiaceae; genus Nocardiopsis. The sequence goes on along the minus strand of CALGOD010000006.1, from coordinate 521 downwards.
GAGATCACCACGTAGGCGGCGGCGGTGAGCAACCCCCACAGCAGGAAGCCGAAGGTGCCGAAGAGCAGCAGGACGCCGGCCACCACGGCGGCGCACGAGGCGAGCAGCACCGCGGGGAAGTGGCGCGGCAGCGAACCGCGGCGCAGGTCGACGTGCTCCGTGCCCATCTCCGGGCCGGGGGCGGGGGGTTGGGTGGTCGTCGTGTTCATCAGGACTCCTTGTTCCCTCGCGCCACCACGTAGCGCGCGCCCATGTTGACCACGAGGGTGATCGCGAACAGGACCAGACCGGCCGCGATCAGCGCGGACACGCCGTACCCGGTCGCCTCGGGGTACTGGAGCGCGATGTGCGCGGCGATGGTCTGGTTGCCGCTCTGCAGCAGGTTCCAGGAGATGACGAGGGAGGGGGACAGGATCATGGCGACGGCCATGGTCTCGCCCAGGGCACGTCCAAGACCGAGCATGGGTGTACGAATGGTTGAGCGACTGCACAGGCAATGTCTTGAAGTCATCAAGGCCGAA
>CALGOD010000005.1 GCA_937957845.1 uncultured Nocardiopsis sp. | reverse complement strand
GCGACGGCGCCGACCGGGTGTCCTCGGCCCCGGCCCGCATCGGTCGGGTCCACGACGACGGCCGCGGCCTGGGGGTCGGCGAGCCGGCCAACATCGTCCTGTACGACCCGGCCGCACCCGTGGAGGTCGACGGGGGCTCCATGGTCACCAAGAGCAGCAACACCCCCTTCCAGGGCATGACCCTGCCCGGCCGGGTGCGCGCCACGTTCCTGCGCGGCACCCCGACCGTCCTTGAGGGGAAGATCCAGTGAGCACGACAGTGAACGCCCAGGCCAACCCGGGCACCGAGGAAGGGGAAAGCGTGTCCGAGCACGGATCGGCGATTCTGGTACTCGAGGACGGCCGCGTCTTCCACGGGCGCTCCTTCGGCGCCACGGGCGAGACCTTCGGGGAGATCGTCTTCAACACCGGGATGACCGGTTACCAGGAGACCCTCACCGACCCCTCCTACCACCGTCAGATCGTGACGATGACGGCTCCGCACATCGGGAACACCGGCATCAACGACGACGATCCCGAGTCCGGCCGTATCTGGGTGGCCGGGTACGTCGTCCGCGAGCCCGCCCGTATCTCCTCCAGTTGGCGTGCCCGGGGCACCCTCGACGAGGAGCTGCGCAAGCAGGGCGTGGTCGGGATCGCCCTGACCGGCACGCGTGCCCTCACCCGCCATCTGCGTGACAAGGGCGTCATGCGCGCCGCCATCAGCACCACCGAGACGGTTCCCGAGGCGTTGCTGTCCCGTGTGCGGCAGCAGCCCCTCATGGCCGGCGCGGACCTGACGGGCGAGGTCAGCACGGACAGGGTCTACGAGGTGTCGCCCCCCGATGGGGTGGAGGCCCGCTTCCACGTCGTCGCCGTCGACCTGGGGATCAAGTCCACGACCCCCCAGCGCCTGACCGAGCGCGGCTGCCGCGTCACGGTGCTGCCCTCCACCGCCACCGCCGAGGACGTCCTCTCCCTCGACCCCGACGGTGTCTTCTTCAGCAACGGCCCCGGGGACCCCGCCGCCGCGGACGGCCCCGTCGCCGCCGTGCGCGGTGTCCTGGAGGCGGGCAGGCCCTTCTTCGGCATCTGCTTCGGCAACCAGATCCTGGGACGGGCCCTGGGCCTTGGCACCTACAAACTGCCCTTCGGTCACCGGGGCGTGAACCAGCCGGTGCTCGACATCCGCACCGGCAAGGTCGCCATCACCAGCCACAACCACGGTTTCGCCGTGGACGCCCCGATCGGCGAGCCCTTCGACACCCCCTACGGTCGGGCCGAGGTCAGCCACGTGGGGCTCAACGACCAGGTCGTCGAGGGCCTGCGGCTGCTGGAGCGTCCCGCCTTCAGCGTCCAGTTCCACCCGGAGGCCGCCGCGGGTCCCCACGACGCCGCCGACCTCTTCGACGCGTTCGTCGACCTGATGTCCGCCCAGCCCGCTCCGGCTGCCAAGTAGTCAAAGGAACAAGAGCATGCCGCGCCGTAGTGACCTTTCCTCAGTACTCGTGATCGGCTCGGGTCCGATCGTGATCGGGCAGGCGGCCGAGTTCGACTACTCGGGCACCCAGGCCTGCCGGGTCCTCAAGGCCGAGGGGCTCCGGGTCATCCTGGTCAACTCCAACCCGGCCACGATCATGACCGACCCGGAGTTCGCCGACGCCACCTACGTCGAGCCGATCACCACCGAGATGATCGAGAAGATCATCGCCAAGGAGCGCCCCGACGCACTCCTGCCCACCCTGGGGGGCCAGACCGCCCTCAACGCCGCCGTCGCCCTGAGCGAGGCCGGCATCCTGGACAAGTACGGCGTCGAGCTCATCGGCGCCAACATCGACGCCATCCAGGCCGGCGAGGACCGCGAGAGCTTCAAGGACATCGTCGAGCGCATCGGCGGTGAGTCCGCGCGTTCGCGCATCTGCCACACCTTGGACGAATGTCTGTCCGCGGCCGAGGAACTCGGTTACCCCGTGGTGGTACGCCCCTCCTTCACCATGGGCGGCGCGGGTTCGGGATTCGCCCACGACGAGGCCGAACTGCGCCGTATCGCCGGTCAGGGCCTGGCGCTCTCCCCGACCACCGAGGTGCTCCTGGAGGAGTCCATCCTCGGCTGGAAGGAGTACGAGCTG
>CALGOD010000004.1 GCA_937957845.1 uncultured Nocardiopsis sp. | reverse complement strand
GGCCTCGCTGCCGCGGGCACGCAGGGCGTGCCGCAGGGCGGTGATGATCATCGGACGTCCTCGGGTGTGCGGAACGGTACCGGCATGGGGGTGGGGGTTCAGGAGCCCTTGCGGCTGAAGACGTGAGCGCCCTTCTCCGCGGTCTCCTCGGTGCGGTGGAGTTCGGGGTGCTCGGCCATCCAGCGTTCGCCCACGGCCCGTTCGTCGGGACGCGCGGCGTCGTCCAGGACGATGACCACGTCCTCCGTGCAGCGCGGCCGCAGGACGGGCACGGCCGGGTAGCGCGCCTGGAGTCCGGTGGCCTTGGGCGGGCCGTCCACGAACACCAGACCGATGCCCTCCAGGTCGGAGAAGACCGCGGTGTCGTACCAGAGGTCCGCGGTGGACCGCTCCCGTCCGTCGACGGTGACCGTGGTGCCGGAGATCTCCACCAGAGGCGCGTGGCGGATCTCGACGATGTCGTCGAGTCCGTGCGCGGTGACCAGTTCCCGACTCAGTTCGGCGTAACGGGCGTCGTGTTCGACGGCCACGAGTCTGCCGCCGCCCGCGCGGCGCAGCGCGTAACCGAGCCAGACACTGGAGGCCCCGCTGCCGCACTCCACGACCAGCGCGGGACGCAGCCGGTCGATGTGGCGCACCAGGACCCTGAGCACGTCGGGAGAGGCCGCCCAGCCGCGGAGTGGGGGCATGAAGGCGGCGGTGTCCAGGTACTCGCGCAGTTCGGTCCAGGCGACCTGCTGCTCGTAGTCCTCTCGTCCCTGTACGGCGATCGCGTGCCGGATCTCTCTGCTCACCCTGGGCAGGGCCCGCTCCCGCAGGTCGGTCAGGTGCTCCCGGACACCGCCCAGGGTCCGGGCCGCCTCCAGCCGGTCACTGCCGAGGACCTCGGTGATCCTGCGGCTGTGGGTCTCCATCGCCGTTCCCACACTCCTGGACAGGTGGCCGACCCTGCGCTGCAGCAGGAGCGTCCCCAGTGCGAGGAGTGCCACCGCGGCGCCGAGCAGGCAGAGGAGCGTGAGAGTGAGCACGTCCCCCAGGCCGAGCAGTCCCAACAGTCCCAGCACGGAGGGGAGACAGAGCACGAGGGCACCGAACACCGCTCCGACGACGAGGACCGGACCGAGACGGTTGCGCAGCGACCGCATGGGCGGACACCTCCACAGGAGTTTCTGACACGGTTCCGTCGGACACGGACCGCGAGGGGGCAGGAGGGGAAAGGGCTGCTTCCCCCGGATGGAACCGTTGATTCCACCACTCTTCCAGGAGGAGCGGGACCGAACCGCTCAGACACTTTCGACCTTAACGCTTCAGCGAAATAACGGACCCTTCACAGAGGAGAACAAAACCCTGAGCACACACAATTCTCCTGTTGTTCACCGGAGCCTCATGAATTACTCATGTACGCGCATCCGACGTTTCCCCCGGAAGTCGTCGTCACCATCCCGTGATCTTTCGTAGCGACTCGTCCATGACGGGGGCGAGGGTCGCGGCGTAGGTCGCCGTCATGTGGGAGTGGTCCCAGAACACCAGCACGTTGCCGACCACGGCGTCGCACCGACCGTCGGGGCACACGTGTCCGGTGAGGTCCAAGAGGGTGACGTTGTCGGGGAGCGCGTCGGCCATCGCCGCCGCCGGGTCGCGGTCCGTGTGCGAGTAGGAGACGGGCGTCGTGCACTCGTCGAGGCGTCCCCGTTCCACGCACTCGGCCCCCTGGTAGGAGCGCCGTGGCAGGTCACGGACACCGATCACGTCGATGCCCAGCGCGTCCAACCGCCGCCACCGCTCCACGAATCCGGGGTGGACCGTCTCCGCTCCAGGTACGGAGCGCGTGGAGGAGGTCACCACGACGTCGGGCCGCTCCCGCTCCAGGATCTCCATGGCCTCGGCGTTCCACTCCTGACACTCGGTGAAGACCTCACCGTCCCGGTGCGGCGTCTCGGCACTGAACTGACAGCCGCTCTTGGTGAAGGAGAGCAGCCGCCACCCGTTGGCCTCGGCGACGGACTCCAACGCCGGATACCAGTGCGCCGAACGCGAGGCGCCCACCAGTGCCAGGGTGTGCTCGGCGTCGGCGGGGCCCTCCTCACAGAGCACCACCCGTGTCTCCCGAAGGCCGACGTGACAACCCCGGAGGTGGTGTGCGGACAGATCGTCACGGGCGTCGGCCGGGTCGGGGACGACCGGCGGGTCGGCCAGGACCTCCACGAGATCGGGCCGGTCGATCACCAGGGACCCCGGGTAGAGGGTGGGCTCGGCGGCCTGCTCGGCACGGGCCCGCTGCTCCTGCGCGATCCACCCCGACCACAGCGCGGTGGCCGCGAGCACGGGGACGAGCAGCACCGCGGCGACCCCCAGCGACCACGCCGGTGTGCGACGCGTGCGGGTGAACCCCTCGACGCCCACCTCGACCACCCGGGCCGTCACCCAGGCCAGGGCCAGGGTCAGGCCGAGCACGACGGCACCACCCCAAGGTCCGGCCGACGGGCGATCGGTCAGGTGCAGGTAACAGACCAGGACGGGCCAGTGCCACAGGTAGAGCGGATAGGACAGACCCCCTACGACGGTGAGAGGGCGCCAGGTGAGAAGGCGGTCCGCGCCGAGGCGGCTGCCCGTGGTGCCCGCGAGGATCACCATGACCGCGGCACCGGTCGGCCAGAGGGCGACGTGGCCGGGAAAGAGCGTGGAGACCCGCAGGAGGACCCCACAGGAGACGAGGGCGGCCAGGCCTGCCCAGCCCAGCACCACACGCGGTCTCACGGGCAGGTCGATCCGATGGATCACCAGGGCCAGGAACGCGCCCAGCGCCGGCTCCCACAGGCGGGCGCCGGTGTCGAAGTAGGCCCAGGCCTGGTCCGTACCGGTGATCCACACCGAGTAGGTCAGCGAGACCGCGAACACCACGGCGGTCGTGGTCAGGAGGGCGCCGCGCAACGGTATGCGGGACCTGACGGCGACCAGTGCGACCAGAGCGAACAGGAGTGGCCACAGCAGGTGGAACTGCCCCTGGACGGACAGCGACCAGAAGTGCTGAACGGGGCTGGGGGCGGCCTCCCTGGCCAGATAGTCCACGGCCGCGCGGGCCAGCGCCCAGTTCTCGTGGTGGAGCGCGGCGGCACGCACCTCGGAGAGGATGTCGGCCCAGCGGGAACTCGGTAGCCACAGACGGGTGGCGACCATGGTGGCGGCGAGTACGACGGCCGCGGTCGGGGTGAGCCTGCGCGCGAGCCTGGCCCAGAAGGCGAGGAGGTCGATCCGACCGTCGCGCTCCAGGGAGCGGAGCAGGGATCCGGTGATGAGGAACCCGGTGAGCAGCAGGAACACGTCCACGCCACCGGAGACCCGGCCGAACCAGATGTGGTACGCGGCCACCAGCACGACGGCGACGGCACGCAGCCCCTCGATCTCGGGGCGGAAGGTCGCGGGGGAGGACGGCGGGGCCGCGCGGGCGGACACCCCCGGGGTGAAGACAGGCATGAGTGG
>CALGOD010000003.1 GCA_937957845.1 uncultured Nocardiopsis sp. | reverse complement strand
GCCTCCGTGCCGCCGCCGGCCGCCGCCCCCACAGAGGAGAGACGCCCGTGAGCACCACCGAGACCGATCCCCACGAGACCTCGCCCGTCTCCGGCAGGGGTACGGCCCCCCTGCTGAGCGCCCGAAGGGTGGAGGTCGCCTTCACCGCCGGGTTCGCCCCCGGTGGTGGACGAGGTACCGCGCGAGCCGTGGACGGTGTCGACTTGGACGTCGCGGCGGGTGAGATCGTGGCGCTGGTGGGGGAGTCCGGCTGCGGTAAGACCACGCTGGCCCGGGTGCTGCTGGGTCTGGAACGCCCCACCGGAGGCGAGGTGGTGTTCGAGGGGAACCCGCTGCGCTACGGTTCACGCGACATGCGCCGCTACCGCCGACGGGTGCAGCTGGTGCAGCAGGACCCCACCGGGTCGCTCAACCCACGCCGCACCGTCTACGAGTCGGTGGTCGAGGGACTGCGCGTTCACGAGGGGACCCTCGCCGACGAGGCGGAGCGGGTCGGTGCCGCACTGGCCAAGGCCGGCCTGCGCCCACCCGAGCGGTTCCTCCCCCGTTACCCGCACGAGCTGTCCGGCGGCCAACGCCAACGCGTGGTGATCGCGGGAGCGCTGGTGCTGGAGCCCGAGGTGCTGGTGGCGGACGAGCCGGTGGCCTCGTTGGACGCGTCGGTGCGCGGGGAGATCCTGCGCCTGTTGCTGGACCTTCGGGACGACCTCGGGCTGTCGGCCCTGGTCGCCACGCACGACCTGGGTCTGGCCTGGAACATCGCCGACCGGGTCGCGGTGATGTACCTGGGTCGGGTGGTGGAGTCGGGCACGGTGGAGGAGGTGTTGTCCGCACCCGCCCATCCCTACACGCGGGCGCTGCTGTCGGTGCTGCCGGAGGCGGAGGGCGAGCCCGTGGTGCTCTCGGGTGAGCCGCCGGACCCCAAACGCGTGCCCACGGGCTGCCGGTTCCATCCGCGCTGCCCGGTGCTGGCCTCCGGGGAGGCGGAACGCGCGGGTGTGGCCGATCGCTGCCGGACCGTGGACCCCCCGGTCCTGGGAGGCGGGGCCGAGCGAAGGGTGGCCTGCCACTGGGCGGCGGCCGACCGGGAAGGACGGGTGCGCCGGGAGCGGCCGGACCCGCGTCCCTGACCGCGGGCGTCCTTGCGGCCGGGTGGCCACATCCCCCCGGTGCGGCCGGATGTGGCCGCAAAGACACGGAGGATGTGCCGGAATAGCGGCCTCACAAGGCCGGTTCGAGTCGATATGTCCCACATGACGCCCGTTTTCGGATCCGCTGCCTCCGCCCCCGCGCCTCGCCCGGAACGCCTCACGACCGAACGCGACTTCTGGCACGGTGGGGAACTCGACCTGGACGCCTACCTGGCCCGTGTCGGACTGACCGGCGACCTGCCGCCCACCTTGGAGACCCTGCGCTCGGTGCACCGCGCCCACCTGGCGGCCATCCCCTTCGAGAACCTTCAGATCGTCCTGGGGCGCCCCGTCCTGCTGGAGGTGCCCGCGCTGGTGGACAAGATGGTCCGCCGGCGCAGGGGCGGTTACTGCTACGAACAGAATCTTCTGTTGGCGGCCGTACTCGACCGGCTCGGCTTCGCCGTCACCGGCCTCGGTGCCCGCGTGCTGGCCGGCACCACCGGAAGCCCCCGCCCCTCCACGCACGCCCTGCTCCGTGTGGACCTGGACGAGGGTCCGTGGCTGGCGGACGTCGGTTTCGGTGGCGGTGGCCTGTTGGAGCCGGTCCCCCTCGCCGACGGTCACCAGGAGGTCCAGGACGGATGGGGGCTGCGCCTGGACCGTGTGGCCGAGGTCGGTCAGGACGAATGGCTGCTGCGGTCCTTCGACGGCCGCGAGTGGCGTCCGCTGTACTCCTTCGCCACCGCAGCCATGGTGCGCCAGGACTACGCGATCTACAGTCATTTCTTGACCGACCACCCCCGCTCGCCCTTCCTGAACAGGCTCACCGCCCAACGCATCGGTCGGGGAGCCCGGTTCGCGCTCACCCACACCACACTGGTCGCCGCCACTCCCGCCGGCGCCCGGGAGGAACAAGAGGTGCCCGCGGAGCAGGTGGGACAGGTGTCGGGGGAGGTGTTCGGCATCGACCTGGACGAGGCGGAACGGGCCGTCATCGCCACCCGCGTCCAAGAGTTCCTTCGCATGTGACCAAGGTCACTCTCGGGTCGTGGGTCCTCCGTCCGAAACGAAATCCCATACCACGCGGCGTGCCGGGACGGTCGCACCCGCTCGCATGGGGAGTGTCCGGATGTTCACCGAGATTTGGGACATCGGGCACGTTCGGTCTGAGGAAGCCGTGGGCAGGATTTCGAAGGTGCCGCCCGGCAAGGGCGGTCGCTCTCGAAGGAGTGGTTCCATGGCCCAGATGACCACGGAAGACGTCCACGAGTACATCAACGGGATCTGTTTCAAGACCGGCCCTCCAGGCAAGGTCGGAATCGAGACCGAATGGCTGGTCACCGACCACGCCGACCCGGCGTCGCCCGTCGCCCTCGACCGCCTGGCGGCCGCGGTGGAGTCCGCTGGACCGCCCCCCGGAGGAAGCAGCATCACCTTCGAACCCGGTGGACAGCTCGAACTCAGCTCGCCCGCCCTTCTCGGCCCGGCACGGGCGCACGAGGCGCTCGCCACCGACCTGGACCACATCGGCAAGTCCCTCTCCGACTCCGGACTCCACCTGGTGGAGACCGCGCTCGACTCCGAACGCCCGCCCCGGCGCCAACTCCGGCAACCCCGCTACGCGGCCATGCAGCGGTTCTTCGCCAACCACCGCCACAGCAGCGGGTACACCATGATGTGCAGCACCGCCTCGATCCAGGTGTGCCTGGACAACGGGGCGGACGCCGCCGACCTCCGCGCTCGCTGGGAGCTCGCCCACCGGATCGGCCCCGTCCTCGTCGCCGCCTTCGCCAACTCCGCCTACTGGCGGGGACGTCCCACCGGGTGGAAGTCCACACGTTGGGCCATCTGGGCGGCCACCGACTCCACCCGCACCCGGCCGGTCCTGGACCACGACAGCGACCCCGACCCCGCCACCGCCTGGGCCGAGTACGCGCTGGCGGCCAAGGTCATGGCGATCCCCGCCGCCCCCGGCACGGACGATCCCTGGACCGCGGACCCCGGCCTCACCCTCGACCAGTGGCTCCAAGGCCAGGGGCCACGTCCGGTGACCCACGCCGACCTGGATTTCCACCTCAGCACACTCTTTCCCCCCGTGCGTCCGCGCGGCTGGTGGGAGTTGCGCATGATCGACGCGGTGCCGCTGCGCTGGTGGCCGGTGCCCGTGGCACTCGTCGCGGCCCTGGCGGACGACCCGCGCGCCCGCGCCGTGGCGGAGGAGTCCACCGAGAGGATGTGCGGGGGACGTTCTCCCGACCGCGGCCTGTGGATGCGCTCCGCCCAGCGCGGACTGACCGACCCCGCGGTCTCCCGCTGCGCCCGTGACTGTTTCGACGCCGCGGTGGAGGCCCTGCCGCGTATGGGCGCGGCCTCCTTGGCGGGCCTGGTCGACGACTACGCGGACCGTCACACACGTCGGGGGACGAGTCCCGCCGACATCCGACCGCTCGTTCCCCGGCCGCGTCCGGAGGTCGGACGCCACGGCGCGGAGCGGTCGGCGGTTCCCGATCCCGGACACATGGGAGGAGCACCGTGAGCCACGAGCAGGAGCGCCTCAAGGAGCGCATCGCCGCGGAACTCGACATCGGCAGGCGGCACAGCAACGGCCTCACACTCGACGTGCTGACCGAGGAGGAGCTGCTGGCCCAGCACTCGCCGCTCATGTCGCCTCTGGTGTGGGACCTGGCCCATATCGGCAACTACGAGGAGCAGTGGCTGCTGCGCGTCGCGGGCGGACGCGAGGCGCTGCGTCCGGACATCGACGGCCTCTACGACGCCTTCGAGAACCCGCGTGCCACGCGTGTCAGTCTGCCCTTGCTGCCTCCCGAGGAGGCCCGCGAGTACAACGAACGCGTGCGACGGGAGGTACTCGACGCCCTGGACTCGGTCGACCTGGGCGCACACGGTCCGCGCACGGACCCCGGGGACGAACGTTTCCTGCTGGAGGCCGGGCTCGTCTACCACCTGGTCATCCAACACGAGCACCAGCACAACGAGACCATGCTCGCCACCCACCAGCTGCGTAGAGGCGAGCCCGTCCTGCTGGAGGAGACCGCCGGCGTCGCCATGCTGAACCCGCCTACCAGGGACGAGGTATTGGTGCCGGCGGGCGAGTTCACCATGGGCACCGGCGAGGACCCCTGGGCCTACGACAACGAGGGCCCGGCCCACACCGTCGACCTGGGGCCCTACTGGATCGACACCGCGCCCGTCACCAACGCCGCCTACCAGGAGTTCATGGACGACGGTGGTTACCAGGACCGCCGCTGGTGGTCCACCGCCGGGTGGGAGTGGAAGGAGGGCAGGGGAGTCCTCGCCCCGGCCTTCTGGACCAAGGAGGGCGACGGGTGGTCCCGGCGTCGGTTCGGCCGTCAGGAGATGGTCCCCGCCGACGAGCCCGTGCAGCACGTCGGCTTCCACGAGGCCCAGGCCTACGCCGCGTGGGCGGGCAAACGACTGCCGAGCGAAGCCGAATGGGAGAAGGCCGCCCGTTTCGACCCGCACACCGGCCGCTCACACCGCTATCCGTGGGGCGACACCGAACCCGGACCCCACCACGCCAACCTGGGCCGGAGAAGACTCGGCCCGGCTCCGGCCGGAAGTCACCCCGAAGGAGCCTCCCCGCTGGGCGTGCAGCAGATGATCGGCGACGTGTGGGAGTGGACCTCCACCACCTTCACCGGCTATCCCGGTTTCCGGGCCTTCCCTTACAGGGGATACTCGGAGGTCTTCTTCGACGACGGGTACAAGGTGCTGCGCGGCGGATCCTGGGCCACCCATCCCACCGCGGCCCGCGCCACGTTCCGCAACTGGGACCATCCGATCCGACGGCAGATCTTCAGCGGGTTCCGCTGCGCGCGTGACGCGGAACCCGCCTGATGTGCCGACACCTCGCCTACCTGGGGCCGCCGCGTACAGTGCACGACCTGCTGTACGCGGCACCCCACTCGTTGCACGTCCAGTCCTGGGCGCCCCGAAGGCAGCGGTACGGCACCGTCAACGCCGACGGGTTCGGGGTCGGCTGGTACCCGCCGGGGCGGGAGGGGGCCGAGCCGCTGCGCTACCGCCGGGCCATGCCCATGTGGGCCGACGCCTCCTTCGCCGACGCCGCCCGCGCCATCACCTCCGGGTGCGTGGTGGCCGCGGTCCGCGACGCCACACCGGGGTTCGGCTCGGAGGAGGCCGGAGCCCAGCCCCTGCGCGCCGACCGGCTGCTGTTCAGTCACAACGGCGCGGTCAAGGACGACGAGGCGCTCGTCGCGGCCTTCGCCTCGCCTCCGCCCAGAGGGGTCCTGGACGCCCGCGCCGCACTGGACTCCGCCCCCCTGTTCGCGCACACCGTACGGTTGTGGCGGGCCTCCAAAGACCTGACCGGCGCCCTGGCCGACGTGGTCCGGCAGGCCCGGGAACACTCCGAGGGGCGCTACAACCTGCTGGCCGGCGACGGGGAGAGCATCGTCGGAACCGCGGCCGGGGACACCCTGTTCACCCTGCGCGAGTCCGACGGCGGTGCCTTCCTGGCCTCGGAGCCCTTCGACGACGCGAGCGGCTGGCGCGAGGTCCCCGAGGGCTCGGTGGTCCTGGTGACGAGGGAGCGCACCGAGATCCACCCGATCGGCTGAGAGGCGGCCCAGGGGCGAGGCGCCCTCGCCCACCACACCCGTCCCGGACGCACCCGGGGACACGGAAGGACTCCATGTTCCGGATCGACCGACACCTGACCACCGACGACCTGGACAAGGCACTGCGCTCGGACGTCGCCGAAGGGCTGACCGCGGTGCCCAAGCGACTCCCGCCCAAGTGGTTCTACGACGAGCGCGGCAGTGCCCTCTTCGAGGACATCACCACTCTGCCCGAGTACTACCCGACCCGGGCCGAACGCGCCATCCTGGAGCTGAGGGCCGACGCCATCGCCGAGGCCGCCGACGCCGAGACGCTCATCGAACTGGGCTCCGGTTCCGGAGTCAAGACCCGACTCCTGTTGGAGGCCATGGGCCGACACGGCGCTCTCACCCGGTTCGTCCCCGTCGACGTCAGCGGCGAGTTCCTCGCCTCCTCGGCCCGCCGCCTCGCCGACGACCACCCCGACCTGGACGTGCACGCCGTCGTCGGCGACTTCGAGGAACACCTCGGACTGCTCCCCCTCCGCGGGGAGGGAAGGCAGCTCCTGGCCGTCCTCGGCTCCACCATCGGAAACCAGGAACCCGGACCACGCGCGGACTTCCTCCGCCGGATCCGCGCGGTGCTCCACCCCGGCGACTCGCTGTTGCTCGGCGCCGACCTGGTCAAGGACCCCGCTCGCCTCATCGCCGCCTACGACGACGCCCAAGGGGTGACCGCCGACTTCAACCGCAACGTCCTTCGGGTGATCAACCACCGGCTGGGCGCCGACTTCGACCCGTCGGCCTTCGACCATGTGGCCCGCTGGGACGCCGAGGCCGAATGGATCGAGATGCGGTTGCGCTCACGGACCGACCAGCGCGTCCGCATCGGGGACCTCGACCTGGAGGTCGACTTCGGCGCGGGCGAGGAGATGCGCACGGAGATCTCCGCCAAGTTCCGCAGGGAGACACTGACCGCGGAACTGGACGCCGCCGGTTTCGACCTCGCCCACTGGTGGACCGACCCCGAGGGGGACTTCGCCCTCACCCTGGCGGGAGCGAACCGGTACGCTCGTGCCGTGTTCAAGGTAGGAGTTTTCGGCGCCGATGGGCGCATGGGGTCAGAGGTCGTCAGAGCCGTCCAGAACGCGGACGACATGGAGCTCGTCGCGGGAGTGGACGCCACCGACGACCGGGAGGCGGTGCTGGGGGCCGGCCATGTCGTCGACTTCACCCACCCCGACGTGGTGATGGACAACCTGGAGTGGCTCATCGAGCACGGGATCCACGCCGTCGTGGGCACCAGTGGCTTCGACGAGGCCAAACTGGAGCGTGTGCGCGCCATGCAGGCCGCCACACCCGGGGCCAAGGTGCTGATCGCCCCCAACTTCGGTATCGCCGCCGTGCTGATGATGCACTTCGCGCGCAAGGCGGCACCGTACTTCGAGTCCACGGAGATCATCGAGCTTCACCACCCGAACAAGGTCGACGCCCCCAGCGGCACCGCCTACAGGACCGCGGAATTGGTCGCCGAGGCCCGCCGTGAGGCCGGGACCGCCCCCATGCCCGACGCCACCACCTCCGAGATCCCCGGCGCGCGCGGCGCCGACGTGGACGGTGTGCGGGTCCACGCACTGCGCGTCTCCGGGCTCATCGCCCACCAGGAGGTCGTGTTCGGTACGGACGGGGAGACGCTCAAGATCCGGCACGACTCGATGAACCGCACCTCCTTCATGCCGGGGGTGCTGCTGGGCGTGCGCGGTGTGGCCGACCTGCCCCGGCCCCTCACCATGGGCCTGGAGAGCCTGCTCGGCCTCGACTGAGGCCGTCTCCGCACGCGGGCGGGGATCGTGTCCGCCCCACCGAGGAGGGCCTTGGTGGGGCCGACGGGACCTATCGTCCGTCCACCGCCGCCTCCATGTCGTCCACGGGCGGTTCCAGGTCCCGCGCCTCGGCGTCGAGTTCCACCACGGGTGCGGTCGCCACGGGACCCTCGTGGACCGGCGGGACGATGAGCCCCGGCTCCCGGGGGGTGTGGTGGGGCGTGTTGAACAGGGTGACCATGAACCACAGGACGAGGGGCAGGGTGGGAAGGAGCGCGTAACCCAACGCGAAGACGCCCACGGCCCATCCCAGGGCCCGTCCCAGCTTGGAGAGCCAGGGCGGGAACGGGGCCCGCGAAGGTCCTGCCCCCCTCGGTTCCTCAGACAATGCGGACCCCGGTGAAGGTCCCCGCCAGGGGGAGCCGCACGTTCAACGACTCCACGTCCTCCGGGGGCGCGGCGAAGGTCGCGCTCAGCTCCACCGTGTCGCCCGCCCAGAGGCTCAAAGAGGGGTCGGGGGCCGAGCACACGCACCTGCCCGACTCATCCCGGGCCACCCGGTGCACCCTGCCGTTGACGGTGTCGACCAATTCCACGCCCGCCAGGTCCCAGGGCTCCTCGCCCGTACCCAACATCTCGCGGATCGTCGGGCTGAACCCTTCACCGGCGTTGTGGATCCGGAACACCAGCTCGACGGTCGCCCCGCCTCGGATCAGGTCGTACACGGTCACCTGGAGTTCCGTGCCCCTCAACCGCACGGTCTTGGGGGACACCGCCTCCGAGGTGGACTCCTGGGGCGGGGGAGGAGGAGGGGGAGGGGAGGCGGTCGCCCGCTCCTCGGGGCCGCCGGCCCTGTGGCCGTGGTCGACGTCGTCGGGTCGGGGGCCGTCCGCCGGGTTGCCCCCACCCGAACAGGCGGTCACGATCAGCGTCAGCACCGCGGCCAGGGCCACGGCGGTCATGCGGGGGGTCGCCATACCCTCGCAGGATAGGCGCGGCCGGTGTCCGGTCGGTCACGGACGCGTCCAGGAGCGTCCCGTGGCCGGAAACGGCCACGGCGACCTCCGCCGGAAACGGCTCATCCCAGCAGCAGAGCCGCGGAGAACAGCACCCCGAAGACCATCTGCAGCCTGCCGGTCTCACCCAACCCCAGGACCAGCGCGCGACCGGTCTGGCCGCCCAGCACACGCCTGAGCGCGGGCACCGCCAGCGGAACCGACAACAGCACCAGCGGCGTCCACCAGAACACCGGGGTCAGCGCCAGCGCCGCCACGTAGGCGAGCGCGATCGCTCCCGCGTACAGGCGGCGGGTGCCCGCGTCACCCAGACGCACGGCCAGGGTGATCTTGCCGGTCTCCCGGTCGGTCGGGATGTCACGCAGGTTGTTGATCACCAGGACCGAGCAGGACAGCAGCCCCACCGGAACCGACGCCACCCACGCCTGCCACGGAGCCGATTCCACCTGCACGAACACCGTGCCCACCACGGCCACCACGCCGAAGAAGACGAACACCGAGATCTCACCCAGGCCCCGGTAGCCGTACGGTGTACGACCGCCGGTGTAGTACCAGGCCGCGGCGATCGCCAGGGCGCCCACGATCAGCAGCCACCACGAGGTGGTCGCCACCAGGACCAGCCCGACCACCCCCGCGAGGGCGAAACCGCCCAGCGCCGCCGCCAGCACCTGTCGGGGCGCGGCCAGACCGGTCGCGGTCAACCGGGCCGGCCCGGTCCGCTCCTCGGTGTCGGTGCCCTTCACCCCGTCGCTGTAGTCGTTGGCGAAGTTCACCCCGACCTGCAGCGCCATGGACACCACCAGGGCCAGTAGCGCCTTCCACCAGACGAACCCGTCCAAGGCGAAGGCGAGCGCGGTGCCGACCGCCACCGGGACGATGGAGTTCGGAAGCGTACGGGGGCGTAGCCCCGAGACCCATTCACTGACCGTGGCCACGCTCCGGTCCCTCTCCACTCGACGACGGCACGCCCGGTACGCGCCGCAACGACCACCCCACGGTAGTCCCTGGCCAGGGCTCCTCGGCCCGCGCGGCCCCCTACTCCGAGATCGACGCGTGCAGACGCACCATCGGCAGCAGCCGACCCATGTCGATCTCACGTCGGGCGCCGTCCGCGCGCCACCCGGAGGACTCGAAGAAGGACCGCAGCGCGTTGTCGGCCTCGGGGACCCACACGTGCGCCGTGCTGAAGCCGCCCTCCACGAGGTGCTCCACGGAGGCGTTCACCAGGCGGCTGCCGTGCCCCTGGCGCAGCCGCGTGGGGTCCACGTGCAGCGCGAACACCTCCGCGTCCACCGCGGGCCACAGGTCGGGGTCGCCGGCCGGGCCGAACGCGGCGAACCCGGTCACCGTCCGCACCCCGTCCACCTCGTCGGTGGAGACCACCAGCCTGTGCTTGGACGTGGGCGGCGACTCCAGGGCCGCGGTCCACTGTGCGCGGAACCGCTCGCGGGCCTCCTCACCGCCCAGGGCCTCGGAGATCTCCTCGGGCAGGAGGGATCCGTACACCACCTTCCACGAGGCCACCTGGATATCGACGACGGCGTCCACGTCGGCGGGGCGGGCGGGACGGACGAACTGTGCACTGGACACGGCAGGGCCTCCTTAGGGGGCGGGCGACACGCCTGGCGACAAGATCACCTACGCCGGAGTTTCCGGACCTTGCCATGGCATGGGAACATCTATGGTGTGAGCCTCATTATCAGAGTTATCGTGAACGCGCTTGCCCTTTGGGCGGCTGTATTCCTGATCGACGGGATCGATGTCACGGCGCAGGACACGGTCGGCCAGGTCGTGGTCTTCCTTGCCGTCGGTGCGATCTTCGGTGTGGTCAACGCGGTCATCAAACCGATCGTCAAGGCGGTCGGCTGCCTGTTCTACGCTCTGACACTGGGCCTGATCGGTCTGGTGGTGAACGCGCTCCTGCTCCTGCTCACGAACTGGATCGCCGGGCTTTTCGAGATCCCCTTCCACATCGAGGGGTTCTGGCCCGCCTTCTGGGGTGCGATCGTCGTCACCGTCGTCAGCTGGTTGCTGAGCATGTTCCTGCCCGAAGGCAAGGATGACTGAGTAATCCCCTCACCCTCTCCTCCCCTGAGCAGCAGGTGGAGCCCGGGTCCGGCCGGATGGCACGGGCCCGGGGCGGGTAGGTTCACATTGTCTCCGGGACCACCAACCTCGACCCGCGAGGACGGTGGCCGGGCGGGGCTCGAACCCCGGTACACAGTCTTTCCCGCGACCGTCGCGTATCCGCCGGTCGCGGTGGCGCACACGTAGCGCCGCCCACCCGTGCCCACACGCACGGGACATCTGTTGACGCACACCGAGAGGAGGACGGGCAACCGCGGACCCCACCGCCATGGGCGGCGATCCGCGAGCCCATCACACACGATGGTGGAGACCAAGAACCGCCCGTTCGGCAAGATGTTGACCGCGATGGTCACCCCGATGCTCGAGGACGGCGAGCTCGACTACGAGGGCGCGGCCAGACTGGCCACCTACCTCGTCGACGAGCAGCACAACGACGGCCTGATCATCAGCGGCACCACGGGTGAGTCGCCCACGACCAGTGACAAGGAGAAGGACCTCCTGCTCAGGGCCGTCCTGGAGGCGGTCGGCGACCGTGCCACCATCGTGGCCGGCGTCGGTACCAACGACACCCGCCACAGCATCCAGCTGGCCAAGGCGGCGGAGAAGGCGGGGGCGCACGGCCTGCTGGCGGTCACCCCGTACTACAACAAGCCTCCGCAGGAAGGCCTCATCAGGCACTTCACGTCCATCGCCGACACCACCGACCTGCCGGTCATGCTCTACGACATCCCGCACCGTACCGGGACGCCGATCGCCTCCGAGACCCTGGTCCGTCTGGCCGAGCACCCGCGCATCGTCGCCAACAAGGACGCCAAGGACAACCTCGGCGCCAGCTCCTGGGTCATGGAGCGCACCGACCTGGCCTTCTACTGCGGCACCGACATCCTCAACCTGCCGCTGCTGTCCGTGGGCGCGGCCGGGTTCGTCAGTGTCGTCGGCCACATCGTCGGCTCCGACCTGCGAGAGATGATCGGCGCCTTCGAAAAGGGCGAGGTCGGTCAGGCCTTGGCCATACATCGACGCCTCACCCCGGTCTACACCGGCATGTTCCGCACCCAGGGCGTCATCACCACCAAGGCCATCCTCAACCTGTTCGGACTGCCCTCCGGCCCCGTCCGCACTCCGCTCGCCGACGCCTCCTCGGAGCTGCAGGCCCTCCTGCGCGAGGACCTGGCCGCAGCCGGGGTCAAGGGCCCGATCGGACTGGCCCCGCACCAGGCCGTTCCGGCCAGCGCCGTGCGCGTCGAGCGCCTCACGGAGGGATCGGTATGAGTCATCCGCACCCCGAACTGGGTCCGCCGCCGCCCCTCGGCGAGGGAGCCCTGCGTGTCGTCGCCTTGGGCGGTCTCGGTGAGATCGGCCGCAACATGACGGTCTTCGAGTACGGCGGACGCCTACTGATCGTGGACTGTGGTGTGCTCTTCCCCGAGGAGGAACAGCCCGGGGTCGACCTGATCCTGCCGGACTTCGACTACATCCGCGGCCGGCTCGACGACATCGACGCGATCGTCCTCACCCACGGGCACGAGGACCACATCGGCGGCGTTCCGTTCCTGTTGCGCGAGCGCGCCGACATCCCGCTCGTCGGTTCCAAGCTCACCCTGGCGTTGATCACCGCCAAACTGGGGGAGCACCGCATCAAGCCGGAGACCCTCCTGGTGGAGGAGGGGGAACGGCACGACTTCGGTCCCTTCGGCCTGGAGTTCTTCGCGGTCAACCACTCCATCCCCGACGCGCTGGCCGTCGGTATCCGCACCCCGGGCGGGTCGGTACTGCACACCGGTGACTTCAAGATGGACCAGCTGCCGCTGGACGGACGCCTCACCGACCTGGCGGGGTTCGCCCGCTTCGGCGACGAGGGCGTGGACCTGCTGCTGTCGGACTCCACCAACGCCGAGCAGCCCGGCTTCATCGTCAACGAGCGGGACCTTTCCGAGGCCATCGAGAAGGTGTTCCGCCAGGCCGAGAAGCGCATCGTGGTGGCCTGTTTCGCCTCGCACGTACACCGTGTCCAGCAGGTCATCGACGCCGCCGCCAAGTACAGGCGCAAGATCGCCTTCGTGGGCCGCTCCATGGTCCGCAACATGAACATCGCGCGTGACCTCGGTTATCTGAACATCCCCGGCGACACGATCATCGACGTCAAGCAGCTGGACGACATGCCGGCGGACGAGGCCGTGTTGATCTGCACCGGCTCCCAGGGCGAACCGATGTCGGCGCTCAGCCGCATGGCCAACCGCGACCACCAGATCCGTATCGAGGAGGGCGACACCATCCTGCTGGCGTCGTCGCTGATCCCCGGTAACGAGAACTCGGTGAACCGGGTGATCAACGGGCTGACCCGCTGGGGCGCCAAGGTCGTGCACAAGGGCAACGCCCTGGTCCACGTGTCCGGTCACGCCTCCGCCGGCGAGCTGCTGTACGTGCTCAACATGGTGCGTCCGCGCAACTTCATGCCCGTCCACGGCGAGTGGCGGCACATGCGCGCCCACGCGGACCTGGCCAGGCTCACCGGTGTGCCCGGTGACCGGATCGTCATCGCCGAGGACGGCGTGGTCGTGGACCTGTACAAGCACCGCGCCAAGATCGTCGGCGCCGTGCAGGCCGGATACGTGTACGTGGACGGCTCCTCCGTCGGCGACGTCACCGACGCCGCGCTCAAGGACCGCCGCATCCTCGGTGAGGAGGGTTTCATCTCCGTCGTCGTCGCCGTGGACTCCAACAGTGGCAAGATCCTGGGCGAGCCGGAGATCCACACCCGGGGCGCGGGCATCGGAGCCGACGCCTACGACGACGTCGTCGACCGACTCCAGGACGCCCTGGACAAGGCCGCCCGGGACGGGGTCAACGACCCCCACCAACTGAGGCAGCTGATCCGGCGCAGCACCGGACGATGGGTCAACGAGACCTACCGGCGCCGCCCCATGATCATCCCCGTACTGGTCGAGGTCTGACCCGGAACGTGTGAGCGACGAACGGCCCGAGACGCCCCGTGTGGTGCGTCCGGGCCGTTCGCCTGCCCGGGGTCGGCGATCCGGTCGGCGGGCACGGGGGACGCCCATGCCCCTCGGGGCGGCGGGTGGCACACCCCACTTGGGCGACACGCCGTCCCGGTGCGGGCGAAGCGGGTGGACGTCCCAGTAGGCTGCCCGCCGTGGCGGGCCGCCCTGCCCGACCTTCTGACGCGAACCCGTCCTCCTGGAGGTGACCCCCGATGGCCACACGCGCCCCCTCCGGCGGTTCCGGACGCAAGAAGCCCGCCGCGCGCAAGCCCCCGGCCAAGAAACACATGCCCGACGGGCCGATCGCCTTCGCCGTCACCATGTTCGGCCAGTTCCTGCTGGTGCTGTGGAAGCTGGTCGCGCACACCGTCGGCGGCGCCGCCCGCGCGGTCGGTCGCAGTGCCCGCGGACTGGATCCGGACCTGCGCCGGGACGGGGCCGGACTGGTCCTGCTCGCCGCCGGGGTCCTCATCGCCGCCGCCGTGTGGTGGAACAGCGACGGGTTGCTGCTGGAGTACACCCGCATGGTCGTGGTCGGCGGTTTCGGCACGTTCTCCCCGATCCTGCCGTTGCTGTTCCTGCCCATCGCGGTCAAGCTGATGCGCACACCCGGCAGTGGCAGGGAGGGTGACGCGGGACGACTCCTCATCGGCTTCACCGCGATCATGCTCGGTCTGCTCGGCCTGATCCACATCGCCCACGGCATCCCGCAACCCTCCGAAGGACTGGAGGCGCTCCAGGAGTCGGGCGGGCTCATCGGTTTCGTCGCCTCCGGGCCCCTCAGCGCGGTCGTCACGCCCTGGCTGACCGGTGTGCTGCTGTTCCTGGTGCTGCTCTTCGGAGTCCTGGTGGTCACCGCCACCCCCATTCGGCGTGTCCCCGAACGCCTGCAGGACCTCTTCACCCTGCTGATGGAACGCGACGGCGCCCCCGACCCGGCACGCGGCACCGCGGGCGGCAGGTCGGGGAGGGGGCCCTCCAGGACACGCAGGAGCAGACCCAAGAAGGAGAAGGGGGAGGACGCGGCCGCGACGGTGGCCGGCGACCACGAGCGCCCCTACGACAGCCCGGTGCTGCCCAACGGGCCCGATCCGCTGGCCCCCGCCCTGACCGACGAGGAGGAGGCGGCCGAGTCGGGGGGCGGGAGCGCCAAGCGCAGGCCGACCCGGAAGAAGACGGAGGTGCCCGACCCCACGCCGGCCCCCGCGACCGCTGAACAGCTGACCATCCCCTCCCGGATGGTGGAGGGCGACTACGAGCTGCCCAAGCCGGGCATGCTCAAGCCCGGCAGTCCGGTCAAGCCACGCACCAAGGCCAACGACGAGGTCGTCGCGGCGCTGACGGGGGTGCTCGACCAGTTCAACATCGACGCCGAGGTCACCGGCTTCACCCGCGGCCCCACGGTCACCCGCTACGAGATCGAACTCGGCCCGGCGGTCAAGGTCGAGAAGGTCACGGCGCTGGCCAAGAACATCTCCCTGGCGGTCAAGAGCGCCGACGTGCGCATCCAGTCGCCCATCCCCGGAAAGTCCGCGATCGGTGTGGAGATCCCCAACACCGACAAGGACATCGTGAGTCTGGGCGACGTGCTGCGCTCTCCCGCGGCCACCTCCGACGACCATCCCATGCTGGTGGGACTGGGCAAGGACGTCGAGGGCGCCAACGTGGTGGCGAACCTGGCCAAGATGCCGCACGTGCTCGTCGCCGGCGCCACGGGCGCGGGCAAGTCCACCTGTATCAACGGGCTGATCACCTCACTGATGATGCGCGCCACGCCCGACGAGGTGCGGATGATCCTGGTCGACCCCAAGCGGGTCGAACTGACCATGTACGAGGGCATCCCGCACCTGATCACCCCCATCATCACCAACCCCAAACGGGCCGCGGAGGCCCTGCAGTGGGTGGTGGGGGAGATGGACCGTCGTTACGACGACCTGGCGGCCTCCGGCTACCGGCACGTGGACGACTTCAACGCCGCGGTACGCGCCGGGGAACTGACCGCCCCGCCCGGCAGCGAGCGCGAGTACGAGCCCTATCCCTATCTTCTGGTGATCGTGGACGAGCTGGCGGACCTGATGATGGTCGCCCCCCGCGACGTCGAGGACGCCGTCGTGCGCATCACCCAGCTGGCCCGTGCCGCCGGCATCCACCTGGTGCTGGCCACCCAGCGCCCCAGCGTGGACGTCGTCACCGGTCTGATCAAGGCCAACGTGCCCTCCCGCCTGGCCTTCGCCACCTCCAGTCTGGCCGACAGCCGGGTCATCCTCGACCAGCCCGGGGCCGAGAAGCTGGTCGGCAAGGGCGACGCCCTCTTCCTGCCGATGGGTGCGGGCAAGCCCATCCGTCTCCAGAACGCCTGGGTGGCGGAGAAGGAGATACGGGGGATCGTCGAGCACTGCAAGAAGCAGGCCGCGCCCAGCTACCGCGAGGACGTGGCGGCCCCGGAGGGGAAGAAGAAGGAGATCGACGAGGACATCGGTGATGACCTCGACCTCCTCCTGCAGGCGGTGGAGCTGGTGGTCACCACCCAGTTCGGCTCCACGTCCATGCTCCAACGCAAGCTGCGTGTGGGCTTCGCCAAGGCGGGTCGTCTGATGGACCTCATGGAGAGCCGCGACGTGGTGGGCCCCAGCGAGGGCTCCAAGGCCCGGGACGTACTCGTCACCCCAGAGGACCTGCCCGCCGTGTTGAAGGACATCCGCGGTTCCTGACCGGACCGGCGCGGTACGGAGACGACGAACGGTGACCGAAACCTGGGACGCCGGATGCCCGCATCCCCCGTGTCATGGACTTTCCTGAACTTCCACTCGCATCCCTTAGAAATGGGGCTGCCCGATTTGGTGTGATCTTGAGGGCTTCATGGGGCGTGGTGACCTGTGAGAACGCTCATCGAAGGGCAGAGTGGGACCCGGCAGACACACACAGTCGCGGGGGGAGTGCGCATGGCGACGATCGGCCAGACCCTGTCCGCCGCCCGAGTCGCGGCGGGCCACACGATCGCGGACCTCAGCGCCCGTACACGCATCCGGGAACCTGTCCTCATGAGCATCGAGCAGGAGGACTTCGTCCCCTGCGGTGGAGACTTCTACGCACGTGGCCACATCCGCGGCATCTGCCGCGCACTCGGCCTGGACCCGGC
>CALGOD010000002.1 GCA_937957845.1 uncultured Nocardiopsis sp. | reverse complement strand
CGGATGACGGGGGGGGCCGCGGTCAGGACATCTTCGTGCGCTCCGTCTCCTCTGGGTGGTGGCTTGGTGACTGGTTGGTGTACGGGCAGGAGAACTACCCAAATAGGTATAAACATGCCATTGAGGCGACCTCGCTCGATTATCAGACACTGCGTAACTATGCGTGGGTAGCGCGCAAGTTCGTGCCGGCACGGCGACGGGAGAAGCTCAGCATGCAGCACCATGCGGAGGTCGCGAGTCTTCCCTTGGAAGACCAGGAATGGTGGCTCGCCCAAGCGGAGGCGGAGGGTTGGTCCCGAAACGAGCTACGACGCAGGATCCAGGCCGCGACCAAGCGTAACTCGCAGCAAGTCTCTTATGTACAGATGAATGTGATGATAAGTCGTAAGCAGCACTGGCAGCAGGCGGCCGAGAACTCCGGGATGAACCTGATGGAGTGGATCGGTGCCACCCTCGACAGCGCCGCACAGCGCACGCTGGGCTCGGCTGAGAAGAGGGCCGATGCCAAGGGCGAAAGCGGCGCGACGTGACCGGTGAAGGAAAAGGGTGGAGAGCATGACCACATACGTCTGGGGATATCTGGACGAGTACGCGGAGGAGCGAGAGGACCTGCTCGACGCGGTGGACACCGTCTTCAAGTCCGGCCAGCTCGTTTGGGGGCCCTTCCTCGACTCCTTCGAGCGTGACTTCGCTCGGTACCACGGTGCGGCGCACTGTGTCGGAGTGGACAACGGTACGAACGCGATCGTGCTGGGACTCCGTGCGCTCGGGATCGGTCCCGGCGACGAGGTGATCACCGTCTCCAACACCGCTGCCCCCACCGTGTTGGCGATCGATCTGGTCGGAGCGAAACCGGTCTTCGTCGACATCGACCCGGAGACCTACCTGATGGACGTGACGCAGGTGGAGGCGGCCATCACCGGGCGTACCCGGTGCCTCCTGCCGGTCCATCTCTACGGTCAGTGCGTCGACATGGACCCGCTGCTGAAACTGGCGGCCGACCACGACCTGGTGGTGTTGGAGGACTGCGCCCAGTCCCACGGCGCCCGCTACCGCGGCAGGATCGCGGGGGCGATGGGCGACGCGGGCGCGTTCTCGTTCTACCCGACCAAGGTGCTGGGCGCCTACGGCCACGCGGGCGCGACGATCACCTCCGACGCCCGAATCGACGCCAGGCTGCGCCGCCTGCGCTACTACGGGATGGACGAGGAGCGCTACTACATCGTGGAGAGGGGAGGGCAGAACAGCCGCCTCGACCAGGTCCACGCGGAGATCCTGCGCCGTAAACTCACCCGACTCGACACCTACATCGAGGCCAGGCGCGCCGTGGCGGCACGTTACGCCGAGGGGCTGGCGGACACCGACCTCGTCCTGCCGCGGACGGTCGAGCACAACGAGCACTCGTACTACCTCTACGTGGTCCGCCACCCGGAGCGGGACCGCATCATCGAGGCGATGAAGGCCTATGACGTCGCCCTGAACGTCAGCTATGCCTGGCCGGTGCACACCATGACCGGGTTCTCCGACTTCGGCTACGGAAAGGGTGACCTCCCGCACACGGAGCAGACGGCACAGGAGATCTTCTCGTTGCCGATGTTCCCCTCGCTCAGTGAGTCGAGGCAGGCGGAGATCATCGATGGACTGCGTAAGACCCTGGACTCCCTGTGACAGGCGTCGGCCACGTTACGCGGTTCACAGCCTCAGCGTCCGGGCGGGGCCCGGCGCTGGGCACCCTGGACCAGTTCTGGGGGTGGTGGTCCGGACTCCCCAGGGAGGAGGTCTTCGACGTCACCCCGATCCCCTTCGGCGAGATGCGGAACTGGGGCTTCGATCCCCGCGGAAACCTGGTCCACGACAGCGGCCGCTTCTTCTCCGTCGAAGGCCTCAAGATCACCACGGACGAAGGGGTCTCACACACCCAGCCGATCATCCACCAGCCCGAGGTGGGCATCCTCGGCATCCTGGTGAAGGAGTTCGACGGAGTGCTGCACTGTCTGATGCAGGCGAAGTTCGAACCCGGCAACGTCAACGTCCGGCAGCTGTCGCCGACGGTTCAGGCAACACGCAGCAACTACGTCCGAGTGCACAACGGGCGAGCCACCCCCTATGTGGAGTACTTCCGCTCGGCACCCCGCGGCCGGGTCCTGGTCGACGTCCTGCAATCGGAACAAGGAGCCTGGTTCTGGCGCAAACGCAACCGGAACATGGTCGTCGAGGTGGAGGGGGACGTACCGGAGCGGGAGGGGTTCCGTTGGTTGACGATGGAACAGGTCAACCGACTGCTGAGCAGTGACAACGTGGTCAACATGGACGCCCGGACGGTGTTGGCCTGTATGCCGTTGCTCCCCGACCCGGAGCCGGCTCACGGAGAGCCCGACGACGCCTTCGTCCGCGCCCTGCGGCGCTCCTACCATGTGGCGGGCGACGACGCGGCGGCGGTGAACACGCTGGGTCAGATCATCAGCTGGTTCACCGACGCCAAGCTCCGTTGTGACTGGAAGCGGAGCCTCATCCCCCTGGACGAGGTCGAGGGGTGGTCACGTGATGAGGAGGAGATCGTCGACGACGCCCGCCAGGTGTTCCGGGTGATGGCCGTACGCGTACGGGCCGAGGGGCGGGAGGTCGGGCAGTGGACCCAGCCCCTGCTCGCTCCGCAGGGGCGGCAGACGGCGACGTTCCTGACCCAGGAGATCGGCGGGGTGCTGCACGTCCTGGTCGCCGCACGGCCCGAACCCGGGCTCATGGACATCCTGGAGATCGCTCCCACGGTGCATCTGCGAAGCCCGCGACAGGCCCCCGAGCTTCCGGAGCCGTTCGCCGAGGCGGTGATGTCCGAGGACCCGGACCAGGTGGGACACGACGTGGTGCTCTCGGAGGAGGGCGGTCGCTCCCGGGACGCTCAGCCCCGCTACCGCGTCATCGACGGGGGCGGGAGGCTGCCGGTAGAGGCTCCGGACGGCTATTGCTGGGTGACGGTGGGTCAGCTCACCGAACTGGTCCGCCACTGTGGCTACCTCAACATCGAAGCGCGCACGCTACTGGCGTGCCTGCACGGTCTCTGGTGAGGAAGTGTCGTGGCGGACACCCCCGAGGTGTCCGCCACACGAACTTAGAGAGCGAGAATCTCCCGTGCGCATCCTGTTCGTGACCCAGGCTGAGAAGACGCACATGCTCAGCATGGTCCCGCTCGCCTGGGCACTACGGTCGGCCGGGCACGATGTCCGGGTGGCCAGTCAACCGGAGCTGCGGGAGGCCGTCGCCGAGACAGGGCTGCCCTTCTGCGACGTCGGACCGGGCTACGTCCTTGAGCAGTACCTCAGGGCGTTCAAGGTGCTGAACGACCAGTACGTCGACGACACCGTCGGCGGGCTCGGCGGCGCGGTCGACCTCGACCGGATGGATTCGGAGGAGCTGCTCGACGTCTATCGCGGCACCGTGAACTACTGGTTGCGGATGGTCAACGAGCCGATGCTCGAAGGCCTGGTGCAGTTCTGCCGTCAGTGGCGGCCCCACCTGGTGGTGTGGGAACCGAAGACCTATGCGGGAGGAATCGCGGCGGAGGCGTCCGGAGCGGCACACGCACGTTTCCTATGGGGCATGGACGTGCTGTCGACGATGCGTGTGGAGGTCGCGCGTAGAAGCGCCGATCCGGCCGCGTCGTGGCGCGAGGACGCGTTGGCTCGGTGGCTCGGCGGCTGCGCGCGCCGCTTCGGGGTGGAGTTCGGAGAGGATCTGGTCCATGGCCAGGTGACGATCGACCCCTATCCCGAAGGAGTCCAGCTGAGGCCGGGATCGGAACCATCCCACCAGGCGATCCGTTACCTGCCCTTCAACGGTTCGGCGCGGATCCCGTCATGGCTGAGGTCCCGGCCCGAACGCCCTCGAGTCTGCGTGACCTTGGGGACCACGAGCGCCGAGCGGTTCGACCGCAGACACCGCCTCGGAGACTTCCTCTCCGCCATGGCCGAACTGGACGTCGAGGTGGTGGCCAC
>CALGOD010000001.1 GCA_937957845.1 uncultured Nocardiopsis sp. | reverse complement strand
CTTACGAAGGGGCCTTCACCAGGTCAAACACCCAGGATCATGCGGGCGACGGAGAAGTAGATGAGCAGACCGGTGGCGTCCACGAGCGTGGCCACCATGGGCGAGGAGACCACCGCCGGGTCCACGTTCACCTTGCGGGCCAGCAGGGGCATGGAGGAGCCGATGACGGCCGCCCAAGTGCACACCGCGATCACCGAGCAGGCCACCACCAGGGCGATGGTCGTCCCCACCAACAGCGAACCGATGACCATGGCCAGTCCGGCGAGCATCAGGCCCAGCAGGAGCCCGACCCGGGCCTCCTTCCAGATGACCGAAGGCAGGTCGCGTACCCGCACCTCTCCGACGGCCAGGGCGCGCACGATCGCGGTGGCCGACTGCGCTCCGACGTTGCCCCCGGTACCGATGAGCATCGGTACGAACATCGCCAGGGCCGTGACCTCCTCCAGCGTCGCCTCGAAGACCTGCATCACGTTGACCGTCAGCGTCGCCGCCACGATGAGCAGCATCAGCCACACCGAGCGTGCTCCCACCAGACGCAGCACTCCGACGGACACGTAGTGGTCGCTGAGCGGGCTGGCGCCCGACTGGCGGGCCATGTCCTCGGAGTCCGCGGCCTCGATGACCTCCAGGGCGTCGTCGAAGGTCAGCAGCCCGAGGAAGCGTTCCTCGGAGTCCACCACCGGCAGGGAGACGAGGTTGGCCTCCTGCATCAGTCGGGCGGCGTCCTCGACCGGCTCGGTGGCGCGCACGCGCGGGGCGAACACGTCCACGACGTCCTTGAGCAACCGGTCATCATCGCTGATCACCAGGTCGCGCAGGCTCACCGTGCCGACCATGCGGCGGCCGTCGCTGACCACGGGAAGGGTGTAGATCGTCTCGGCGACGGCTCCTTTGGCGCGCACGACCTCCAGGGCACGTCCCACCGTCAGGTCACGGTGCAGGATGACCGTCTCGGGGGTCATGTACCTGCCGACGGAGTCCTCCGGGTATCCCAGGAGGGCGGCGGTCATCTTGCGTTCGGAGGGGCTGAGGCCCGCCAGCGCACGCGTGGCGATCTTGGCCGGCGCCTCACCGATGAGACGGGCCCGGTCGTCCGGTTCCATCTCCTCCAGGAGCTCGTGGAAGGCGGTGTCGCGCAGACTCAGCAGAATGCTCTGCTGCTGGCCGGGGTCGAGCTCTTCGAAGACCTCGAGTTCACGGTCCTTGTCCAGGAGGCGAAAGGGAATGATCGCTTCACGACCGGTCATACGGGAGAGTTCGCCGGCGATCTCGTGGGGTCGATGTTCGGCCAACCAGAGCCTGATACCGGTCAGGTGGTTGGCCCCCACCAGGTCGATCAGTTCTTCAGCGCGCTCGCTTTCTGACATGCGAAGCACCCCCTCGCGTTCTCCTCCGCCCGTAGGGAGGAACCCACGGACGGCACCAGTTCTCGGCACAAGCGGTGGGCCGGAGACTCAGGCCCCGCTCCGGTCCCGCCGTCACTGGTGTGGTGGACCGTGTGGAGTTGGCGCCCGGGGCGGTGCAGGGCGTGTTCGGCGTTCCGGACGTGTACGGCTGACCGCCGGACGCGGGAGGGGGAGCACCCCGACCCGACCCGCAGGGGCGTCCTGGCACCGCATCGACGGGCCGCCGTGGG